>JBIKKP010000032.1:0-15818 GCA_044360285.1 Rickettsiales bacterium | reverse complement strand
TTTAGCCTCTCACTTTTTGAGAGAACCCAGAACCTGAGCGACTTCATCAAATTGAATTACACAAAATCAGAGACTGAAATTACTGACCTCTTCAGGTTGTAGGGGGCGGAACCGGACGGTAGTGGTTACAAACCCCGCCCGAGCATTGCTGTTGAAGCACGATGCTGCAGTTCTATCTCCTACCCCAAATCAAAAACCAACCCAAAGGTAATACTCTTATTCACCTCATTAGTCTTTTGCCGATTTACATCATTCTCATAAGACCGTTGTTCAAAACTATGGCGCAATTCCAGTGAAACTTTTGAACCAATGCGATAAATCAAACTGGTTCGCAGTTCATTATCCATGCTTTCATGATCGATGAATAAATAGCCGCGTTGATTTAAAGTCAGGCGTTCGCTTAAGCGCAAATTCAGGCGCATTGATGGCACGATATTCATTTCTTGGCCATAAGCTTTGCTGTCGTGATAGCCGATGCTGGTATCGAACTCTAATTTTTCGCCGAAGAAAATTCGTCCCACGCCAACTGCAGTTTGCATGTCGTAGTAAAATTTCGACATGTCGTCATAGATTGTGCGATGATAAAAAACCCCGTAATTCTTGCTTGCGCCTATTATGGCCTTGCTGGAAAGCGAGGTGTCATAGAGTTCTGATTTTTTGACTAAATGCTTTTTACCCGCCGTGCTGCCCAGGTTGGAGTAGGTGACTTCGTTTAGAAAATTAAATTCATTGATGAGGCGAGCGCTTTGATAAAAGAAGCGCGCGTTGACCTCGTTTGATTTAGAAGATTGATCAGATTGATGATTGCCACCAAATGCGACATATTTGCGAATGGCGTTTGACTTGTAGAAGCGCTTGGCGCGTGGCGCGATAATCTTTTCGCGATTAGAGCGTGAATCAACAGCTAAGCTATCAACAGCAGAAATTGCTAGAACGGCCGCTAGAAAAGCGGCGCGGAGTTTGGGCATTTTGTGGTGTGTTGTGGGTTTTTGTGTGGTGTCTAGAGAGTCTTACTGTCTAAGCGCCGTGCTTGGTGTTGCTGCAGGAACTTGAGCTTGTGGAGCTGTATTTGCAGGAACTTGAGCAGAGTTTTCAGCTGGAATAGTTGCGCCATCTTGCGGAGCAATTTGCACGCCATTATTCAAAACTTCGCCATTTTCATTAACTGGAGCATCCATGTCAGAGCCGTTTTCAGAAGAAAGATCAGGAAGTTCAACCTCGTCACTTTTATTTTCGAAGAGCCAACTTGCATGGCTTTTGACTGATTCTGAGTATTTTACACCGGCGAAAAATGAGAAAATTAGCAAGGTGAAAACAACGATAATTTCGATTGCTTTGATCATGTTTTTGTGCGTTTCAATTTAGCGAATTTGGGTTTTTGTGATATGGTTTGGGACCCTGAGGCTGTAAGGCCGAAGGCGTTTTTGAAAAAACCACTATCGACGATAAAAATCACCTTCTTCTAAAGCAAATAAAATTTACTTCGATTTAGCTGCGATTCTACAAAACCATTAAAATTGGATGTTCGATGTAGCGGCGTAACGCTTTCAAAAATTCTGCCCCAACTGCGCCATCTACAGAGCGATGGTCTGATGACAAAGTGACATTCATCATCGAAGCAATTTTAATTTGTCCGTGCTCAACGATTGGTTTTTCAACAGCGCGCGCAACAGCTAGAATACAGCTTTGCGGCGGGTTGACGATTGCAGCAAAATTGTCGATGCCAAACATGCCAAGATTTGAAATGCTGAACGAACCACCTTGGAACTCTTCAGGCTGTAGCTTTCCTTCGCGTGCTTTTTTCGCAAGTTGCTTCGCTTCTTTGGAAATTTGTTGCACAGTTTTTTGATCAGCGTTCTTGATGATTGGCGTAATCAAGCCGCCGTCAATTGCCACCGCCATTGAAATATCAACGTTGTTGTAAATCAAAACTGCATCATCACTCCAAGAAGAGTTTGCCTCTGGAACCTTGTGCAGAGCCATTGCGCAAGCTTTGATGATTAAATCATTTACAGAAATTTTGTAAGCAGGATTTCCTTGTTCGTCATGCGGCGCAACTTCGTTTAGTGCAGCGCGAAGTTCTAGAAGTTTGCTGATATTGAATTCGCAAGAGAGATAAAAATGCGGAACATTTTGTTTTGATTCGAGCAATCTTTTGGCGATGACTTTGCGGATGTTGTTGTTTTTCACCGCGTAGAATTCTTGCGCATTGCGGCGAACCACGCCAGTTCTGCTTCCACCAGATTTTATGAAATCGAGTACATCTTCTTTGATGATGCGACCATGTGGTCCAGAACCAGTGATTCCAAGAAGAGAAACGCTTTCTTCTTTAGCAATTCTTTTAGCAAGCGGGCTGGCTTTTGATTTTCCTGAAACATCAATTTTATTTTCAGCAACTTGTTTTGGCGCTGCAGTTTCGGGAGTTTTTGTTGCAGCTTCCACCTTTTTTTCAACCGGCGCTGGAGCTGCGCTGCTTGCTGCTGTAACGCTGTATGATTCAAGAACTTTTTTGTCTTCGCCATCGACCAAAAGAAGCGCAATTGCAGAATTTACCGCAACATTTTCCGTTCCTTGTGCAACTAAAATTTTTCCCAAAATTCCTTCGTCAACGGCCTCAACTTCCATGGTCGCTTTGTCGGTTTCAATTTCGGCAATCACTTCGCCGGCTTTAATTTTATCGCCTTCTTTTTTGGTCCATTTTGCTAAATTTCCTTCTTTCATTGTTGGTGAAAGAGCGGGCATTAAAATTTCGATAGGCATGCTGAAAGCTTGATTTTGTTGGTTTGGGAAGGGCTTAAAAAGATTTTTTGCAAGCTATTTTGCAAGCAAGAAAAGTAAATTATTTTCTGGAATCAAGAGTGCTGCGCAAAGCTTCGCCAATAAAAACGAGCAATGTTAAAATTAACGTAATTGCTGCGAAGCCGCTTAGGCCAAGCCACCAGGCGTTTATGTTATTTTTTCCCTGTGCAAGTAATTCACCCAAAGATGGTGATTCAAGCGGCAATCCCAGGCCAAGAAAATCAAGTGAAGTAAGTGTGGTAATTGAACCAGCAATTAAGAAGGGAAGGTTGGCGATGATGATGGGAGAAGCGTTTGGAAGAATGTGGCGAAAAATTATACGAGAGTTAGAGGCGCCAAGTGCTTTGCTGGCGCGCACGAAATCGAAATTTCGTAAACGTAAAAACTCGGCGCGAACAAAAGAAACCATACCAATCCAGCTAAATAGCAGCATCAAGGTGAGCAGCGTGGCGAAGCTGGGAGTGATGATTGAAGATAAAATTATCAGCAAAAATAAAATTGGTAAGCTTGACCAAATTTCGATGAAACGTTGCAGCGCAAGGTCCAAAAGCCCGCCGAAATATCCAGAAATTGCGCCAAGAAAAATTCCAATTAGGGCAGAAAAGAAACTCAAAATTAGGCCAAAAATTAGCGAAATTCTGATGCCATAAATCAACCGCGCCAAAACGTCGCGACCCTGATCGTCGGTGCCAAGAAGATTAATAAGACTAGGTTTGGAAGGTGCGGGGCTGTGAATTTGGTAATTGATGGTGTCGAAGGAAAAATTGATTGGAGCTTTGATCATCCAGCCATTTTTTTCGATTAATTTTTGCACCTCAGGGTCACGGAAATCGGCGTTGGTTTCAAATTCTCCGCCTAATTTTTTTTCAGAAATTTGCTCAAAAATTGGAAAATAAAATTTGCCGTCAAAGCGCAACAGTAGAGGTTTGTCATTGGCGATAAATTCGGCAAAAAGTGTGGCGAAAAAAATCGTTAGAAAAATCAGCAGCGAAAAATATCCGCGGCGATTTTTTTTGAATTTGGCAAGAAAGCTTTCGGTCATTTGGCAATAAAAGTTAAACACCCGTCATTCTTGATGCCGCACAGGCATCGAGAATTTTGTTTTGTAAAGCTAAAATGCACGAGATCCTCAGCGCTTTCGGCGCCAAGGATGACGAGTTTACGATAAAATAAAAAAGGAGGCCGCTCTTGGTAGAGTGACCTCCTTTATTTTTTAGCTGTTGTCGATTCGCTTACGTAGCAGCATCTTCTGATACTTCTTCGCTTGCTGATGCGGCCAGTTCTGATTCTCTAGCAGCGTCCTCAATACGTTTTTCTTGGTTGGCGATCTTGCGATATTTCGCAGCCATCAAGCCAGTACCAGCTGGAATTAGACGTCCAACGATGATGTTTTCTTTCAAACCTTTCAAATTGTCGAACTTGCCTTGCACCGCTGAATCAGTGAGCACGCGAGTGGTTTCTTGGAATGAAGCAGCCGAGATAAATGACTTAGTTTGCAGAGATGCTTTGGTGATACCAAGAAGCACCGGAGCGCAAACCGCAGGCTTCATTTTGCTGGCGATCATTTTCTCGTTAATTTCTTCAAACACGTCGCGGTCAACATATTCGCCAACAAGCAATGTAGTATCGCCTGGGTTGGTGACTTCGACACGTTTCAACATCATACTCAAAATGACTTCGATGTGCTTGTCATCGATTTTCACGCCTTGCATGCGATAAACTTTTTGCACTTCATTCACCATGTAGTTGGTGAAAGCTTGCATACCAAGGATGCGCAAAATGTCGTGCGGAACTAGGTTTCCATCGATCAAGACATCGCCTCTGCGCACGAAGTCGCCTTCGCCAACGAAAAGGTGTTTTGTTTTAGAGATGCTATATTCGACCGGTTCTTTTGAAGCATCTTCTGGTCTAACAATGATGCGACGTTTGGTTTTGTAATCTTTACCAAATTCCACATAGCCGTCGATTTCACTCATTACTGCAGCATTCTTAGGCTTGCGGGCTTCGAAGAGCTCAGCAACGCGTGGAAGACCGCCGGTAATATCGCGAGTTTTCGAAGATTCTTTTGGAATTCTTGCGATGATGTCGCCGACTTTAACCTCGTCACCGTTTGAAACGCTGATGATTGTGTGGATTGAAAGAGGATATTCTTTCACCACGTCATTTTTGCTGTGAGTGATTGAGAGGCGAGGTTTCAAGTCTTGTTTGCTGTACTGTTTCCAGTCCATAACAATCTTGGTTGAAACACCGCTCGCTTCATCGATTTTTTCGCGTAGAGAAACGTTTTCTGCGAGGTCGTTATATTTTATTGTACCAGCACTTTCAGCGACTACTGGAATGTTGTATGGGTCCCACTCGGCCAAGTGATCGCCTTTCTTAACTTCAGAGTTATGTTTGTGCGTAATGAAAGCACCGTAAGGAAGTTTGTAGCTGTGAATTTCTTTTTGATCCTTGTCGAGCAAAGTTATTTCAGAGTTTCTGCTTACAACAACGATTCTGCCTTCGCGGTCAATTACAGTGCCCTTGTCAGAGATACGTAATTTACCATCAGAAATAGCGGAAATCGAAGATTGTTCAGTTCCTCTTTGCGCCGCACCACCAATGTGGAAGGTTCTCATTGTAAGCTGAGTTCCTGGTTCACCAATTGATTGCGCCGCAACTACACCAATTGCTTCGCCGATGCCAACGATGTTACCTGTCGCCAAGTCGCGACCATAACATTTAACGCAAATTCCTTCGTGAGATTGGCAGGTTAAAGCTGAACGAGATTTAACTACTTTTACCTCAGCTTTTTCAATTGCGTCAGCTAGAGCTTCGTCAATCATGGTTCCAGCTTTGACGATAGTTTTTTTGCCGTCTGGAGTTTTGATATCTTCCAAAGGAACGCGACCAAGAACTTGTTCGCCAATTGAAGCGATTGTGCGGCCATCATCAACGATTGGCTCAAGAATGACACCTTCTTTCGTGCCACAGTCTTCTTCAATTACGATACAATCTTGAGCAACGTCAACCAATCTTCTGGTTAGGTAACCAGAGTTTGCAGTTTTGAGGGCGGTATCGGCCAAACCTTTACGCGCACCGTGTGCTGAAATGAAGTATTCCAAAACGCTCAAACCTTCTTTGAAGTTTGCAACGATTGGAGTTTCAATAATTTCGCCCGATGGTTTTGCCATCAAACCACGCATACCAGCAACCTGTTTGATTTGGCTTTCAGAACCTCTCGCACCAGAGTCAGCCATCATGAAGATTGAGTTGGCGGTGACTGGTGTAGAGAAGCTAGAAATTGCCGACATCATCTCGCGAGAGATTTTGCTGGTACAGTTAGTCCATTCGTCGACGACTTTGTTGTAGCGTTCACCCGCGGTGATTAGGCCTTCGCGATATTGTTTCTCGAGTTTTTTAACTTTGTCGAATGATTCGGTGACGTGCTGAGTTTTGCTTTCTGGGATGATCATATCGTCTTTACCAATCGAAATGCCGGCGCGGCAAGCGTTGGTGAAGCCTAGAGTCATCATACGATCGCAGAACATTACAGTTTCTTTTTGGCCGCAATTACGATAGACGGTGTCAATCAAGTTGGTGATTGCTTTTTTAGTCATCGTTTTATTGACAACGTCGAAAGTGCTTTTCATCGCACTTGGCAAGACGTTGTAAAGTGCAACGCGACCCGGAGTAGTTTCAGCGCGTTTAAAATGTCTTTCGCCATCTTCGCCTTTTACGGTGAAGCGGTAAAGAATTTTATCATGCAATGAAATGACTTTATTGTGCAAAGCGTGCTCTAATTCGAAATGATCGGCTATTGGGCGCGGCTTAGCTTTTGCAAAGTCTTTTCCTTCCATGGTGATGTAATAAAGACCAAGGATGATATCTTGCGAAGGCACGATAATTGGCTTACCGTTAGCAGGGCTGAGAATGTTGTTAGTCGACATCATCAAAGCTCTGGCTTCAACTTGCGCTTCAATTGAAAGAGGAACGTGAACGGCCATTTGGTCACCGTCAAAGTCGGCGTTGAAAGCAGCGCAAACTAGTGGGTGAAGTTGGATCGCTTTACCTTCAGTTAGAACCGGCTCGAAAGCTTGAATACCAAGTCTGTGGAGAGTCGGTGCGCGGTTGAGAAGAACCGGGTGTTCTTTGATGACTTCGTCCAAAATATCCCAAACTTCTGGTCTTTCAGCTTCAACCATTTTTTTAGAAACCTTGATCGAAGGCGATTTGCCGTAAAGTTCGAGTTTAGAATAGATGAATGGCTTGAATAGTTCGAGCGCCATTTTTTTCGGTAAACCGCATTGGTGCAGCTTAAGGTCTGGACCAACGACGATAACGCTACGACCTGAATAGTCGACACGTTTACCCAAAAGGTTTTGACGGAAACGACCTTGCTTTCCTTTCAACATGTCGGAAAGCGACTTGAAAGGTTTTTTGTTAGAATTTTTTACAACTGCACCAGAGCGTCCGTTGTCAAGAAGGGCGTCAACCGATTCTTGCAACATGCGTTTTTCGTTTTTGATGATGATTTCTGGCGCACCAAGTTCCATCAAACGCTTTAAACGATTGTTACGATTGATAACGCGGCGGTAAAGTTCGTTGAGATCAGAGGTTGCAAAGCGGCCGCCATCAAGCATTACAAGTGGACGAATATCAGGCGGAATTACTGGCAGAACCGACATAACCATGTTTTCTGGACCATTTCCTGAATCGAGGAATTGCTCAACAAGCTTTAATCTTTTGATCGCTTTCTCTTTTTTTAGTTCAGAAGTTTGGGTCGCTAGGTCTTCGCGCAGGTCTTTCTGTAGCTTTTTTAGATCAAGTTTTTGCAACAGTTTTTGTACGGCTTCTGCACCCATTTCAGCAACGAAGCTGCCATAACCGTGTTCGTTTTGAAGTTTGTCATACTCTTCTTCACTGAGGATTTCACCTTCTTTGAGAGGCGACATTAGACCGTCAGTGACGATGTAAGCTTCGAAATAGATTACTTTTTCGATCGATTTAAGGGTCGTTCCAAGAATGGTGCTGATGCGCGAAGGTAGAGATTTTAAGAACCAAATGTGCGCAACTGGAGCAGCAAGCTCGATATGACCCATTCTTTCGCGACGGACTTTTGAAGAAGTCACTTCCACGCCACATTTTTCGCAGACGATGCCTTTATATTTGATGCGCTTATATTTTCCGCAGAGACATTCATAATCTTTGATTGGGCCAAAGATTCGAGCGCAGAAAAGACCATCTCTTTCCGGCTTGAAAGTACGGTAATTTATGGTTTCTGGCTTGGCAACCTCGCCAAAAGACCAAGACCTGATCTTTTCTGGGTTGGCGATGGAGATTCTAATTGCGTTAAAATCCAAAAGATCGACCGAGCTGTTGGAGTTTAGGCTTAGAAGTCCGTATGATGAAGTTCCTGCGAGTGTCATAATTTCCTTAATTCAGATTCGATTTGCGCGTAAATTCTATTTTTCTACCAATTCGATATTCAAACCTAAAGAGCGTACCTCTTTAATCATTACATTGAATGATTCTGGGATGCCGCAATTGAAGTTCTGATTTCCTTGGATGATCGACTCGTAAATTTTAATTCTACCAACCACGTCGTCTGATTTAACAGTGAGCATTTCTTGAAGAGAATAAGCTGCGCCGTAGGCCTGTAGAGCCCAACATTCCATCTCACCGAAACGCTGACCACCGAAGTGCGATTTACCGCCAAGAGGTTGCTGAGTAATGAGACTGTAAGGTCCAATCGAACGAGCGTGGATTTTGTCGTCAACCAAGTGATGCAGTTTAAGCATGTAGATGTAGCCGACAGTAACTTTGCGGTCGAATTTTTCGCCGGTTTTGCCATCAAAAAGATCAATTTGACCAGATTTGTCGACACCAGCAATTTCAAGCAAGTTAGTAATGTAAGCTTCTTTTACACCTTCAAAAATACCGGTCGCAAAATGCACACCGTCTTTCAATTTAGAGGCAAAAGAGATTAGTTCATTATCAGACATCGCTTTGATTTGCTTGGTTTCGTCTGCTGACGAGTAAATCTGAAGAACCTTGTCGCGTAGCTGCTTAATGAATTCAGATTTTTTCTCAGCAACTTGGTCAAGAATTTTGGCGATTTGTTTTCCAAGTTCTTTTGAAGCAAAGCCTAAGTGAGTCTCAAGGATTTGCCCGATATTCATACGCGAAGGTACGCCAAGTGGGTTGAGTACGATGTCAACTGGTTGGCCATCGGCTGAATATGGCATATCTTCAACAGGGGCGATCTTGGAGACGACACCTTTGTTACCGTGGCGTCCGGCCATTTTATCACCTGGCTGTAAGCGATATTTTGAAGCAACGTAAACTTTAACGATTTTTAGTACACCTTGGCCAAGCTCATCGCCGGCTTTGATGCGCGCTACTTTTTCATTAAATTCTTTTTCGATTTCAGCGATTTGCTTATTAGTTGACTTGATGAGCTTCTCAGCTTTGTCCATTGCTTTGGCGTCGTCGATTACGATTTTCACCAAAAGATTTTTTGACAGGCTTTCAAGATCACTTTTTTCAAGTTTTGCTTTTGCTTTTAGCTTATCGACATTGTTGGTCAATTTTTCGCCAGCGAATAATTTAACCAAAGAAGAGCGAAGAGCGCTTTCAAGGAAGGAAATTTTCAGATCTTTACCTTTAGCAAGTGCCTCAACTTGTTGCATTTCGATGTAAATCGAACGCTCGTCTTTTTCGATACCTTTGCGAGAGAAGATTTTGACATCAACGACAGTGCCATTCACACCAGTAGAAGCGTAGAGTGAAGAGTCTTTAACATCAGAAGCTTTTTCACCAAAAATTACTTTCAGAAGTTTTTCTTCTGGAGTCATTGGTGATTCGCTTTTTGGTGTAGTTTTTCCAACTAGAATATCACCAGGGCGCACTTCGGCACCAACGTGGATGATTCCTTCTTCGTCAAGTTTGGCCAAAACTTCTTCGCTAACATTTGGAATGTCGCGAGTGATTTCTTCAGGTCCTAAGCGTGTGTCGCGAGCAACAACTTCCAATTCTTCAACGTGAATTGAAGTGAAGGTGTCGTTAGACAAAAGTTTTTCGGAAATGATAATTGAGTCTTCGAAGTTATATCCGTTCCAAGGCATGAAGGCAACGCGCACGTTTTTTCCAAGTGCAATTTCAGCATCAGAAATGCTGTGGCCATCAGAAATGATCTGTCCCGCTTTTACTTCTTGTCCAATCTCAACTGTAGGGCGCTGGTTGATGCAAGTATCTTGGTTGGTACGTACATATTTCGACAAGTTGTGAACTTCGATGTGTGCAACATTGTCTTCGATTGATTCGATAACGATTTTTGAAGAATCAACAAACCTTACAATACCATCTCTTTCAGCGCGAACAGCGGCGCCAGAGTCGGCGGCGATTACTGCTTCCATACCAGTTCCAACCAGTGGAGAGTCTGGACGAAGTAGAGGAACTGCTTGACGTTGCATGTTTGCACCCATCAAAGCACGGTTCGCATCGTCATTTTCTAGGAATGGAATTAACGTAGTTGCAATTGAAACGATCTGCTTGGTTGAAACATCGATAAAGTCGATTTTTTCTGGCGGAAGCATCACGAACTCACCGTTTCTACGGCAGCTGACTAGATCAGATTTAATGTTTCCTTTTTCGTCAATATCGATCGTTGAAGGGGCCATCGCAAAATCAACTTCTTCCATTGCTGAAAGATATTTCACTTCATTAGCGATTTTGCCGTTAACAACTTTGCGGTAAGGAGTTTCGATGAAGCCGTAGTTATTGACGCGGGCATAAGTAGCCAAGCTGTTGATCAAACCGATATTCGGACCTTCTGGAGTTTCAATTGGACAGATACGACCATAGTGAGTTGGGTGAACGTCACGAACTTCGAATCCAGCTCTTTCGCGGGTGAGACCGCCAGGTCCCAAAGCAGACAGACGGCGTTTATGCGTGATGTCAGAAAGAGGATTGGTTTGGTCCATGAATTGAGAAAGCTGCGAAGTAGCAAAGAAATCTTTAATTGCAGTCACTAGTGGCTTAGAGTTGATCAAGCTTTGCGGCATGATTGTGTCAACTTCAACCGAGTTCAATTTTTCAATTATCGCTTTCTCAATGCGTGACATCCCGATGCGAAGCTGATTTTCAATAAGCTCACCAACGGCGCGTACGCGACGATTTGCAAGGTTATCGATATCGTCAGTTTTCAAGTCGTTATGCTTAATTAAGCTGAGGATTTTGATGGTTTGTTGAATATCGTCTTTAGTTAGGAACAAAGTATCTTTGTTAACCGAAAGGCTAAGACGGTGATTCATCTTCATTCTGCCGACATCTGACAGATTGTAGCGCGTGTCGTTGAAGAAAAGATTTTCGAAGTAATTTTTTGCAACTTCGAGAGATGATGGAGCTTCACCCAGTCTGATTGCTTTATAGACATCAAACAAAGCATCTTTTTGATTTTGGTTTTTGTCTACAAGCATGGTGTTGTAGAGGTAAGGCCCAATATCTGACTTGCTTGGGTTGACGATAAAAATCGTTTTGAAATTCAATTTTTGGAGAATTTCCAAGCTTTCGGAAGTGACTATGCTGCCTGCCTCAAGAAGCAACTCACCGGTGTCTGATTCAACAAGATCTTGCGCAACTACATAACCAAGTAGCGCTTCGTCCGTAAGAAGATAATGTTGGAATTTTTCCGCCTGTAATTTTTCAAGCGTTTTACGATTTAGTTTAGTTCCTTCTTGAACTTTAATTTCGCCGGAATCAGCGCAGATCAAGTCATGCGGAGCTTTTTTACCAACAAAAAGTTCTGGATCAAATTTTAGCGCCCAGCCTTTTTTAGTTAAACTTGCTTCAATTGCTCCATAGAAAGAGCGAATGATTGATTCTGAAGTCATGCCAATTGCGCGTAGAAGCGAAGAGGCTGGAATTTTTCTTTTTTTGTCGACGCGGAAGTGAAGTACGTCTTTACTGTCGAACTCGAAATCAAGCCATGAGCCGATATGCGGGATGATTTTAGCGGTGTAAGCTTTTGAACCAGAGAGTTTTACATTTTCGCTATCGAAGAAAACGCCAGGAGCGCGGCGCATTTGTGATACGATCACTCTTTCAGCGCCGTTAACAATGAAGCTGCCGGTTTTGGTCATCAAAGGAACTTCGCAAAGATAGACTTCTTGTTCCTTGATTGAGCGGATTTCTTTAACATCGCTGCCATCTTCTTGGTGCCACAAAATTAAACGAAGTTGGGCGTGAAGTGGTACACAGAAAGTACGACCAGCGAAAAGGCACTCATGTGACTCGTAGCGAGGTTTGCCAAGTGAGTAGCTGATGAATTCGATAGTTACCTTGTGAGCAGAATCGGAGATAGGGAAGAACGAGTTAAATACCGATTGTATACCGATATTTTCACGCTTTTCTGGCGCAATATTGGCCTGTAAAAATTTTTCGTAAGAATCTTGTTGAAGCGAGATTAGATGCGGTATCGCTTCCCTGTCTTTGTTGTTGCTAAAGCTTTTTCTGAAAAGTGCTTGATCGAAATTGCGAACCTGAACCATATGCCCTTTATTTGCGAGGATTGAATTTTCTCATCGAGAAATCTGGCGTGAGGAGTCTCGCCAGTAGCTAGCGGCACTTAAGACGCCGAAAGCCAACTCAACCAAAATGGATGAGTTGGCCTAGTAGTGTTTACTTGTAAACGCTACTTAAGTTCGACTTTCGCACCAGCTGCTTCAAGTTTCTTTTTAAGATCTTGAGCTTCAGCAGTTGGAACGTCAGATTTTACAGTTTTTGGCGCGCCTTCAACAAGGTCTTTTGCTTCTTTCAAGCCTAGACCAGTGATTGCTCTAACTTCTTTGATGACGTTGATTTTATTGTCGCCGGCTGCGGTCAAGACTACTTCAAATTTGTCTTTAACTTCTGCGGCAGCTGCAGCGCCAGCAGCTGGTCCAGCAACGGCAAATGAAGCAGCAGAAACGCCCCATTTTTCTTCAAGCTTTTTGCTTAGATCAGCAAGCTCTAATACGGTTAGGGATGATAAGGTTTCTGAAAGTTGTTCGAGATTAGCAGACATTTTTTAACTGATTTAGTTTGTTGATAAATTTGGTTACGACTTATTGGTGGCTAGGCCTTGCTGCGGAGCTGAAAGGACCCTCACAAAATTTGCCTGAACACCTTTGAGTTTGCCGATAAATGCAGCGCGCACTTCCTCTAGCGAGCCTAGTTTCGCCATTTCTAGAATGGTTGCTTCGGTTACAAGAGATTTGTTGAAGTAGCCTACTTTGATTTTCAAAGATGCAGCTGCTTTTGCCATGTCTGACACGGCTTTTGCTAGAGCTACTGGCTCTTGAGAATAAAGGATTGCAGTTGGACCACTAAGATGGGCGCAAAGCACTTCAAGATCGGTTCCTTTAAGAGCAACTTTCACCAAAGTATTTTTGGCGATTTTCATGTTGCAGCCTTTTGATTTCAAGGAAACGCGCAAGTCATAAAGTTGTTTGTCGCTCATGCCGCGATAGTGGACTACTGATACGAAATTGCTGTTGGTTAGTTTTTCCTTAAGGGAGGAAACTAATTCTGATTTTTGTTCTCTATTCATTGCTTAACCTAAATCGACTCTACAGCAACTTGGACTGAAGGGCCCATAGTTGTATTGAGATAAAATTCTTTGATGAATTTGCCTTTGGCGCTATCTGGTTTGGCATCTTTGATTGCCTTGATAACCAGTTTAGCGTTTTCAAGCAAAGCTTGTTTGTCAAAATTAACTCTTCCAACTAGGCAATGGACGGTTCCAGCCTTGTCGTTTTTGAAGTCAACTTTTCCTTTTAGGGCGTCGGAAACCGCTTTTTTAACGTCGGCAGTAACGGTGCCGTTTTTTGGACTTGGCATCAAGCCACGTGGCCCAAGTTTTTTTGCAACTTTACTGATTTTTTGCATAACGTCTGGAGTAGCAACGCAGCAATCAAAATCTAAAAATCCTTCTTCGATTTTAGCAACTAAATCTTCAAGACCGGCTAAAGAAGCACCAGCTTCAAGAGCAACCTTTTTTTGATCTTCGTTTGCAGTAAAAACAATCACTTTAACTTTTTTGCCTGATCCGTGCGGAAGAAGAACCGAACCTTTTACTGTTTGGTCGGATTGTTTTGCGTCAATTCCAAGGTTGAGAGCAATATCAACTGACTCAACGAACTTGCGTTGCTTAGTAGCGGCAAGTTCTTGAACTTTTTGAATTCCTTCTTCCAAGGTTGCTGCTGTGTGTTTTGCTACCTCAATTTTTTTGGCAGATTTTTTGGTTTTTTTGTCTTTCTTTTCCATCGTTTCCTAAAGCAATTTTGATTATTCTACTACTTCCAATCCCATGGATACGGCAGAGCCTTTAACCATTTGGGCGCAAGCTTCAAGGTCTGTTGCATTCATATCGACCATCTTTTTCTTGGCAACATTTCTGATTTGAGCCATAGTAATTTTTCCAGCTGTATCTTTGCCTGGATTAGATGAGCCTTTTTCAAGTTTAATTTCCTTCATGATTAAAAATGACACTGGAGGGTTTTTTGTTATGAAAGTGAAGGACTTGTCTTTGTAGGCGGTAATTGTAACCGGGATTGGCGTACCAAGATCATAATCGAATTTCATAGCATTGAATTGCTTACAAAATTCCATGATGTTGAGACCTTTTTGACCCAGGGCTGGACCAATTGGTGGAGCTGGATTGGCTTTTCCTGATGGAACTTGCAGCTTAATCAGTCCTAATACTTCTTTATTTTTCGACATACGAACAGTTTGGAATTTTTTTGAATCTCGTTAAAATCAATTTTGCAAATGAATCCCTTGCGAAGGCTTGATTTTACTGGCTTCGTGGGGTTTTTTCTTCAATCGTTTTTTTGCAAGGCGCGGCAAGCTATTTTTGAGAAACTAACTTGCAACAGAGTTTTTTAAGAAACTTTCTCGACTTGGTTAATGTCGAGTTCAACAGAAGTTGCGCGTCCAAAAATCAAAACAGAAATTTTTACTTTTTGTTTCTCGGCATCGAACTCTTCAACCGTTCCAGAGAATGATTCGAAAGGTCCTTCGATGATATTTAGAGCTTCACCAATTTCAAAAATTATGTTTTTAGTGTCAGGTGTTTGCTCATTAGACATGTCAAGAATCGACTGCATTTTTGCTTCTGGCACGATTTGCGGAGTGTTTTTGCCACCCAAAAATCCCATAACTTTTGGAATTGTGTTGATCAGGCTATAAGCTTCGCCGCCCATTGCTCCTTTGATAAAGACATAGCCAGGGAAGAGTTTTTGCGTTTCCTGAACTTTTTGCCCTTTCTTAACTTTTATAACCGGTTTGGTTGGAACTAGTACCTCGTTGATGCAGGTGCCAAGTTTGCCGCGCATGATCATAGCTTTAATGTCAGAGGCGACCTTGTTTTCTTGGCCGGCCATGACGTTAAGGATGTACCATTTATTTTCTGTTACTTGCTCCATGTGACTTTGAATAGATTACAAACCGAAAATTATTCCGATGATTTTTGAAATGACGAAGTCTGATAAAAGAATCGCCAAAGATACAACTATAACCGTGACCAAAATGGTTACAGTAGTTATGTAAGTTTCTTTTTTTGACGGAAAATGAAGTTTTTTTAGTTCTTCGATAACGTCTTTAACAAATGTCGTCATTGCTGATTAATTTTTTGGTGGTGACCACAATTTTTGAAGGTGGCAGGAGCGAGAGGAATCGAACCCCCAACCAACGGTTTTGGAGACCGCTACTCTACCAGTTGAGCTACGCTCCTACAATAATTAAACCTACGCTTCGTTGCTTTTCTCATCAAACTATCGTTTGACTCGAAGACAACTTGCGCCTGGGTGACTTTTCAGTCACCCGTTTAAAACTAAAACAGCCATTCAGGCTGTTTCTTAACGTTTTAAACCCAGTTGAGCTACGCTCCTACAATAATTAAACCTACGCTTCGTTGCTTTTCTCATCAAACTATCGTTTGACTCGAAGACAACTTGCGCCTGGGTGACTTTTCAGTCACCCGTTTAAAACTAAAACAG
>JBIKKP010000009.1:0-45498 GCA_044360285.1 Rickettsiales bacterium | reverse complement strand
AGCGCTCTGCTTCCAACATATCTTTCATGTCCTTGTCGGTTGTTGCTGGCAACATTTCATCAATATCAGCAACTTCTTTTTGGGCTTTGCGATATTGACCAACCAACTCTACGATTGGCGCCATGTCCGAATGTTCTTTTGAAACTTTGGCGAAATTTTGACCCAAAGATGACGGATCAAGCAGCTTCTTTTCTAGCTCGCCGAACTTTGTAACGATAGCGTCAAGCTTTTGTGTGAAAGACATAAAATAACTTTGATAAATGGTTTTGAGCCATGAAATTGAAGGTCGCGCAAACTATTTTAGATAAATCAAAACGCAAATGAGCTCACAAAATTTCTACATCACTTCACCAATCTATTACGTCAACGACGTGCCGCATATTGGCCATGCCTACACCTCAATTGCTTGCGACGTGGTGGCTAGAACAAGAAGGCTTGAGGGCGCAGATGTTTTCTTCCTAACTGGCACTGATGAGCACGGACAAAAAGTTGAAAAATCGGCTTTGGCGCGTGAAAAAAAACCGCAAGAATTTTGCGATGAGGTCTCGCAAAAGTTCCGCGAACTGGCGCAAACACTGAATCTATCCAATGATGATTTCATCCGCACCACCCAGGATCGTCATAAAAAATGCGCACAAAAATTTTGGGAAATTTTGCAAGCAAATGGCTTCATCTACAAAGATGTCTATGAAGGCTGGTACGCCTTGCGCGACGAGGCTTTTTACAGTGAAGATGAATTAGTTGATGGCAAAGCGCCAACTGGCGCAGAAGTGGCTTGGCACAAGGAAGAAAGCTATTTTTTTAAACTTTCCGCTTTTCAAGAAAAATTGCTGATGCTCTATGAAGCCGCGCCAGACTTCATTCGCCCGCAATCTCGCTACAATGAAGTTGTCTCTTTTGTGAAAGGTGGGTTGAAAGATTTATCAATTTCGCGCACGTCTTTTTCTTGGGGTGTTGCGGTTCCAGGTGAAGAAAAACACGTGATGTATGTCTGGCTCGATGCCCTCACCAACTATCTCTCGGCCCTTGGCTTTCCTGATGAAAACGCTGCACTTTACCAAAAATTTTGGTGCGATGGTTTTGAATCACCAATGCATATGGTTGGAAAAGACATTGTACGTTTCCACGCCGTTTACTGGCCAGCCTTTCTAATGGCGGCGCAAATCCACGTTCCTTACGAAATTTATGCGCATGGTTGGTGGACAAACGAAGGCCAAAAAATTTCTAAATCACTTGGAAATGTAATTGATCCACACAAAGAATTGGAATGGTTAGAATCAATGGGCTGTAGCCGCGAAACGGCTGTTGATTATTTCCGCTATTTCCTTTTGCGCGAAGTTCCTTTCGGAAATGACGGCGATTATTCACGCACAAGCTTTCTCAATCGCATCAATTCTGAACTAGCCAACAACATTGGAAACCTTGCGCAGCGCAGCCTCAGCATGGTTTGGAAAAATTGTGAGGGAAAAATTCCAGAAAATAAAAACAGCAGCGAAGTCTTTAAAAACGCCAATTTCGAAGAATTTTTAGAGCTGATGAAAAGTTGCGCCTTCGACAAAGCAATTGGCCTGGCAATAGAGTTTGCAAGCCTTGCCAACAAAAAATTCAATGACGCAGCGCCGTGGAATTTGAAAAAAGAAAATAAAATTTCTGAAATGAATGAAGCACTTGCGCAGGCGCTTGAATCAGTTCGCATAATTGCGCTGATGCTGTGCGCCTTTATGCCGCAAAGCTCGGCGAAGTTTTTTGATTTGCTTGCTGTTGAAGAAAAAGATCGAAATTTTTCTGCCCTAAAAAATTCTCTGAAAGTTGGTCACAAAATAAACGAGCCAAAGGCAGTGTTTCCAAGGCTTGAGGCGGCGAAATGAAAATAGTTTCCTGGAACATCAACTCGCTTCGTTTGCGTTTGCCCTTGCTCAAAAAATTTGTGCAAATCGCCAATCCTGATGTTATCTGCTTGCAAGAAATAAAAGTCTCCGACACTGATTTCCCAAGCCTTGAAGTCAGGTCGCTTGGTTTTGATTTTGTCGAATTTTCTGGCGAAAAATCTTACAACGGTGTGGCAATTTTATCGAAATTTCCGCTGACTCGAGTTCAAAAAATTGATATTCTCAATTATGACCAAAAGCGCCATATTTCCGCAACTCTGCAAACAAAGGCAGGCGAGGTTGAGTTACACAATTTTTATGTGCCGGCGGGCGGCGATATTCCTGACGTGGCGCTGAACACAAAATTTGATCACAAGCTGAAATTTGTTGATTGGATGGCTGAATTTTTCACGCCGCAAAAATCAAAAAATCTGATCATTCTTGGCGACTTCAACATTGCGCCGCTGGAAAACGACGTGTGGTCGCATAAGCAACTTTTGAAAATTGTTTCGCACACGCCAATTGAGGTAGAAAAATTAACCAAAATGCAGCAAAGCCTCAATTTTGTTGATACGCATCGTCACTTTGTGCACAGAAGAGAAAAACTTTACAGTTGGTGGAGTTATCGCGCCAAAGATCCTCTTGGCGCCAACAAAGGGCGCAGGCTTGATCATATTTGGGCAACGCCAAGTTTAAAAAGTCGCATTAAGTCGATGAAAATTTACCGCGATTTTCGCATTGAAAATCAGCCTTCAGATCATGTGCCAATTGAAACTGTTTTCGAACTTTCGTGACCAGATTGCTTTAACTATTGCGTTTCGCTCAGCAAATAAAAAAGAAAGTTATGGATATTAAAATAGGCTCAATCTCACAAAAATATCACTAAATTGCTTGTTTAGTTAAACTATACTTATACTAAACTAACGATTTAGTTCAAAATCCTTGATAAAGGGTAAGTTTGGTAAAGTTTTATGAAAATTGAAAAAGAAGAGTTAGCGGCAATTTTGGCGAAATTTAATCCTTGGTGGCGAGGTGAGCAAATCCCTGATTTGCCGGTTTGGAGAAGGGCCGCTTTTGATGAGCTTTATAAATGGGTTACTAACCCTCCTGCGCTGCGAGCTACATTTCTTTCGGGAGCAAGGCAGATTGGTAAAACCACTTTAATCATGCAGGCAATTGATAAGCTAATCAAAGAGGGGGTGCCAGCTAGCAATATATTTTACGCAACATTTGACCATCCTCTCTTGAAGCTAGCTGGAATCGATGCTGCGATAGAAACGTGGAGGCAGCGTGAAGTAAAACAAGAAGGCCCGGAATATGTTTTTTTAGATGAAGCTCAATTTATTCGTGATTGGGGAACATGGGTAAAACACCAAGTCGATTTTAACAAACAGCGCAGGATTACTTTTACTGGCTCGGCAACCCCAATATTACAAGTCGACCAAGAGTCTGGAGTAGGGCGTTGGCACAGTATTCGTTTAACTACTCTATCCTTTTACGAGTATGTCCAATTAAAGGAATTAACCCCGCCCGAATTGCCAAAAATAAAATCATTAAAGGAGGTTTTTGATTGGGACCAAAATGAAATTGATCGCATTGGTGAAGTTACCTCTTCTTACATAGCTCATTTTCACGATTATTTAGTGCGCGGCGGCTTTCCTCAAACCGCACAGGTCGACACGGTTAATCAAGCACAGAAGCTTTTGCGCGAAGATATAATTGATAAAGCTTTGAAGCGTGATATGACTGCGATGTTTGGTGTACGTCTGGTTTTAGAGCTCGAACAAACTTTTCTTTATTTGTGTTTGCACGATGGAGCTGTTTTGGATATGGTTACTTTATGTAGCAATCTTGGCATTAAACGTCCTACCGCTAATAATTTTATCGAATTGTTGGAGGCGGCACATCTTGCTTACAAGTTGCCGCCTTTTGGTTATGGAAAAGAAATCTTACGCGGTAAGCATAAAGTCTATTTATCTGATCCAGCGATCGCACCAGCGGTTATGCTTAAGGGTAGAAGCATAATTGATAACCCGGAATCACTAGGTGTTTCTGCGGAATCTGCGGTATTGAAGCATCTATTTGCTCGCTACTATTCACAAAATGTACGCTTTAGTTATTGGCGTGGAAAGAAAGACTTAGAAGTAGATTTAGTTGCGGAAATTGGCTCGGATGTAGTCCCATTTGAAGTAAAGTATCGTGCCCAACATACCTCTCTTGCTGATTGTCAAGGCCTTCTTGAATTTTGCTCAAAACGCAGCATTAACAGGGGGTATATAATAACCAAATCCGCAGATGATTTCGGTGTAATCAAGCAACAAAATCCAACTTCTCCTATTATCCTCAAGATCCCAGCGGCTTTGCTGTGTTATTTCATGGGTGAAATGGAAATTAACCAAAAAATTTAGCATTGGTAAAAGGTCCAGTTCATCAGAAATTAATATGAAAAAAATTCTCATAAAATCAAAAGAAGAAATGGCCGCTCTAGCCAGAGAAATTGCGGCTTCAACGCAAGTTGGTGAAGTGGTTTGTTTGCAGGGAACTTTGGGTGCTGGCAAAACTTTTTTTGCCAAAAGTTTTATTAATTCTCTGCAAGAAAATTGCTCAGAAATTCTCAGCCCAACTTTCAATTTGGTTTATTCCTACGACACAAAAAAGGGCGAAGTTTTTCACTTCGATTTATATCGACTGAAATCTCCAGCAGAGCTTGAAAACATTGGCTTCTTCGATGCTTTAAAAAGCGGAATTTCTTTGATTGAATGGCCAGAAATTGCTGCGGATTTTTTACCAAAAAATTCGCTAAAAATTGAGATCAAAACTAGCGCCCAAAATGGAGAAGAAGCGCGCGAAATAATAATTAAAAAACTTTTAACTGATGAATAAATTTGAATTTGAAGTGACGCAAAATGATGCGGGAGTAAGGTTAGATAAGTTTTTAACAGAAAAATTTTTGGTGATAAAATCAGAAATTACGCGAAGCAAAATCCAAAATATCATTGAAGAAAAACACGTCTTAAACCAGGCAGGGCAAGTCTTCACAAGCCCTGCCTATAAAATAAAAATTGGTGAAAAGTTTTTTGTAACTTTGCCCGCACCAAAGCCTTTAGGGCTGCAAGCTAAAGAAATTCCCTTCGAAATTATTTTTGAAGATAACGATTTGTTGGTGATCAACAAGCCGGCCGGGCTCACTGTTCATCCAGGTTCAGGCAATCAAGACGACACTTTGGTGAATGCACTTTTATTCACGCACCAACATAAATTATCGCAAGTTAGTGGTGAATTTCGCCCGGGCATTGTGCATCGTTTAGACAAGGACACCAGCGGGTTGATGCTGGTTGCCAAGAATGATTTTACGCACCAAATCCTCAGCCAAAAATTGAAAGATCGTGAGATAAAAAGAACCTATCTGGCCTTCATTTATGGCATCATGAACCCTAGAGCAGGGCGCATTGACAAGAATGTTGTGCGCTCACGAGTCAATCGCCTAAAAATGCGCGTTTCAAAAACTTTGGGACGTAACGCCGTCACTAATTACGAGACGAAAGAAGTTTTCTTGGAAGGCTTCGCAAGCCTTGTGGAATGCCGCCTCGACACTGGTCGTACGCATCAAATTCGTGTGCATTTGGAATCGCAAAAACACTCGCTGATTGGCGATGTTTTGTATAATTCTTGCAAAAAAATGCTGCCAAAAAATCTTGATTTGGAAGTGAAAAACTGCATCGAAGAATTTGGCAGACAGGCGCTGCACTCCTACAAAATTGCCTTTTCGCATCCGCGCAGCAATGAAGAAATGAGCTTTGAAATTGCACTTCCAGATGACCTCAAAAATTTGCAAAAATGTCTGAAAAAATCTTCGTAATTTCAGGAGCAACCTCTTCAGGAAAATCGCAGCTTGCCTTGCAGCTGGCGGCTCTGCAAGATGTTGCAATCATCAACGCCGACTCGCTACAAATCTATGAAGGCTTGCCAATTCTATCGGCGCAGCCAAGTGAGGATGAGAAAAAAATTGCGCCGCATTTTTTATATTCGCTGCTTAAGTGGGATGAAAGTTCGTCAGTTGCAATGTGGCTGCAGCTTGTAAAATCAACGGTTGAGCAAGTTATGGCACAAAAGAAATTGCCGGTAATTGTTGGCGGAAGTGGCATGTATATTTCGAAATTAATCGATGGAATTTCGCCAATTCCCCAAATCGAAGAAGATATTCGCCTTGGTGCTGCAACGCTTTACGAGGCAATTGGCCATGAAAAATTTCAGCAAAAATTAATTGAAATGGGTGAAGGAAAGATACCTGACAAGCACAGGCTGCTGCGGGCTTACGAGGTTTTGATTCAAACAAAAAAACCAATTTCTTTTTGGCAAAATCAGTGCGTGGAAAAAATTTTTCCGGAAGCGAACTTCTTGCATTTGCATCTCGATTTGCCGCGCGAAAAACTTTATGAAAATTGCAATTCGCGTTTTGAAAAAATGCTTGAATTTGGTGCGATCAATGAGGTGCAAGCCCTCATGGATCAAGGGGTGACAGATGATAAGCAAATCACTAAAACCCTTGGATTTTATGAAATTTGCGACTTTATTTTTGAGAGAATTTCGCGCGAAGAGATGATAAAAATTGCCACACAAAAAACGCGAAATTATGCCAAAAGGCAACTTACTTGGTTTCGCAACCAATTGCCACAAAAGCACGTGTTTGAAGGCTCAAGCGCGGCTTTAGAATTCTTAAAAAACGCAAGCAAATAATGAAATTTTGCGACGAAGGCATAATTATTGGCATCAAAAAATACGGCGAAAATGCGGCGATAGTTAAAGTTTTTTCGCGCGAACATGGAATTTATCGTGGCTTCGCCAGATCAGTAAAATCAAGCAAAGCGCGGGTAATTTTTCAAATCGGCAATTTAATTTCTTTCGAATTTCATGCCCGCCTTGAAGAAAATCTGGGCAGTTTTTCTGCTTGTGATTTAGCGCGCAGCTATTGCGCAAAATTCATGTTTGATAAGTTAAAGTTAAGCTGCACCAACTCACTGTTTTCAATAATTGATAGCTGTTTTTTAGAACGTGAAGCGCATGAAATTTTATTCGAAAAATTGCAGAATTTTTTGGAAGAAATGTCTGATGAAAAAAAATCGCAGGAAAATTTTTTAGCTTCCTACGTCAAACTTGAACTCGAAATTTTGAAACAACTTGGTTATGAGATCGACCTCTCAAGCTGTGTAGTTAGTGGCTCTACGTCCAATCTAGCTTTTGTTTCACCAAAATCTGCGCGTGCGGTTTCTTTTGAAATTGGTAAAGAGCACGAAAATAAATTACTGAAATTACCAAAATTTTTACTTGATGAAAATGCTGTTGGAAGCAGGTCTTGCTTGACTGAAGGGCTGAAGCTCAGCGGATATTTTTTGCAGAAATTTTTATTTGGTGATGACGCTTTTATCAAAAATCAGAACCAGCTTTTTCACCGCGCATTTTTGTTAGAAAGTCTGCAAAAATAGCAGCGATCCCATCACATCAACTAGTTTGAATTTGCCATCAAAAAGCAGGCAAATCATGGCTGCAAGACATATTGATGGAGCGAAGGGAAAGGTTTTTTCGCTCATTATTTTTTGCCAAAAACTGCCAAAAACTAATCCAAAAAATCCACTCAAAAACATAAAATTGAGGAAGTTGTTGGTGCCAAGTAAAAGTCCAGCGACGAAGAAAAACTCGATGTCATCAATGCCAATTGCCTCAACTTTTGCAGCGAAACGAAAAAGCGCTAGAAGCCCTAGGCCAAAGCCGCAATAAAGAAAAGCGGAAGGGATATTGTGCAAAACAAGTGGCGCTCCGCCTTTAAGCAAAAGCAAAATTGTTGTAAAAATTGCCAAGGCATATTGCAGCTTTTTGGGGATAAAATAATGCTCAAGATCAGTGATGCACATTACCAGCATTACGGAAGCAATGGCAAAATGAAGTAGTGTCTGCGCATTGATTTGGCGGCCATCGGCAAAAAAGATCGCTAAAAAACTCAGCAGAAAAACTAACTCAATTAACGGATAACGTAGCGAAATTTTTGCATGACAGTTGCTGCATTTTCCGCGTTGCAGCAGCCAAGAAAAAATTGGAATCAGATTAAAAACCCGCAGCGCTTTGTTGCAGCTTGGGCATTTCGAGCGGGCAAAAATAATTGGCTCGTTGGTGGCAAGTCGGCGGCTGAGTAGAGAGGCGAAGCTGCCAAAAATTAATGCAAAAATTGCGACTAAAAAAGT
Source organism: Rickettsiales bacterium (assembly GCA_044360285.1). GTDB lineage: Bacteria > Pseudomonadota > Alphaproteobacteria > Rickettsiales > UBA1997 > UBA2645. The sequence goes on along the minus strand of JBIKKP010000009.1, from coordinate 37,394 downwards.
TTGTGATGTTGGGTCGAGCTGAGAAAAAAATTGCATTAAAATTTTGTTAATTTGTTAATCGATGCAGCGTTGATGCAAGCTGCTCTTTGCCCTATTCTAATTTTTTAGAAAATGAAATTTTCATTCAAGATTTTGGCGATTTTTCTGGTGTTTTTTGCCTTTTCTTGTCGGCAAAAACAAATCGAAATCGTTGATAATTCGCGTAAAACTTACAGTCGAAATTCACAATTTTCTGAGAAGAAATACAGGGTTTTCGCCAGTTCGATGAAAAATCAAGATGATGATAAAAATGATGGCGAGGTCAAAGAAGAGGATCTTTCAAGCAGCAAGTCACAAGTAAAATTCCTAGATGATTCAAATAAAAAAGCCGGAGAACAAGTTGCTGAAAAAACCTCTGCGCAACAAATCACCGTTGCCGCTGGCGACACTTTGTTTAGCATCTCGCGCCAAAATGGTGTAAATTTGCGCGACTTAATTGAGCAAAATAATTTATCTGCGCCTTATACGTTAAAAACAGGTCAGAAGCTAGCAATTCCTCAGCTGCAGCGCAATTATCACCAGGTCAAAGAAGGAGAAACGCTCTACGCAATTTCGCGTCAATATGGCGTCAAAATTGATGGCTTGATTGAAATTAATAACTTGCACGAGCCTTACTCAATTAAGGCTGGGCAAAAGATTTTAGTTTCGAAATCGGCAGATGTAAAAAAACCATCTTATCAATTGGTTTCACCTGATGCGTCAAAAAAACCTGGGGAAGCTCAAGTGGCGCAAGTAAGCGAAAATCCTGGCATCAAGGCAACTATTTCTGAAAAAATTTCACAACAATTCAGTCATTTTTCTTGGCCAATTAAAGGCGAAGTCATTTCAAAATTTGGGCCAAAAAATGGTGGGCTTTACAATGATGGAATCAACATCAAGGCCAAAGACGGTGAGGCGGTTAAGGCTGCGCAAGAAGGTGTTGTGGCTTATGTTGGCAACGAGTTGCGCGGTTATGGAAATTTGGTCATCGTTAAACATTCCAGCGGCTGGATCACTGCTTACGCACACTTAAAAGAATTCGCAGTGAGACGTGGGCAAAAAATTTCTAAAGGAGAGAAGATTGGTTTGGTGGGGGCGACTGGAAATGTTAGCTCGCCGCAACTTTACTTCGGTTTGCGTAAAGGTCGTGACGCGGTGAATCCGCAGAACTACTTAAAAAGCTGATACTCTTCCACTGCAATGTTCAAATTTTTTTCCAAGTCTAAGTTAACCCAAAGTTCAAGCAAAATTTCGGCGGCAATTTCGCAGATTTTTACGCATAAAAAACTCGATGAAGAAACTCTTGAGCAGCTAGAGGAAACGCTGCTTGCCGCTGATGTTGGCGTGACGTTTGCAAGCAAAATTATTGATGATTTACGCAGCAAAAAATTCGAAAAATCTGTTGATGAAATTGCGATCAAAAACTTTTTGTGCGACGAAATCGTAAAAATTTTACAACCTTGTCAAAAGGCTCTGGAGCTTGATTTGGTGCATAAGCCGCAAGTGATAATTTTTAATGGCGTTAATGGCGCAGGTAAAACAACAACGATTGGAAAAATCGCTCAAAATCTGCGCAATCAGCAGAAAAAAGTTTTAATTGCAGCTTGCGACACCTTCAGGGCGGCGGCTTCGCAACAGCTAGAAGTTTGGGCAAAAAGAAGCGGGGCGGAAATTATTTTGCCAAAAAAAGACGGCGAAGATCCAGCTGCGGTTGCTTACCAGGCGCTGGAATATGCCAAGAAAAATGCTTTCGATGTGTTGTTAATTGACACTGCGGGGCGCTTACAAAACAAACAAAATCTGATGGATGAGCTGAAAAAAATTAATTCAGTTTTGAAGAAAATTGATGTTTTAGCGCCGCACGAAAATTTACTGATCTTAGATGCCACAACCGGGCAAAATGCTAATGCACAAATGGAAGTTTTTAATCAGATGATTGGAGTCACCGGGCTTGTAATTACTAAGCTTGATGGCACTGCGCGAGCTGGTTTTGTTGTGGCGTTGGCGCAGAAATTTAATAAACCAATTTATGCAATTGGCCTTGGTGAAAAGCTGGAAGATTTACAGGAATTTGATGCAAAAAACTTTGCACAAAATTTGGTGGGAATTTTGTAGAGATGAGGAGCTCGCGCCACATTTGAAAGTTTTCTAAAATTCAAATGTTAGCGCGATTCTGATAGGATGGTTCGTGCAGCTATCTTTTGTAGAAAGACATGAAGTTGGCTTTGGCGATGGTGTTTTGGTTGATCATGAAACCAGCAAATGCTGCGGTGGCATTTTTATCGAGATCCAATTTATCAACTTTCAGCGCGTGAATGGTGAAAATATAACGATGTTTTTTGCTGCCTTTAGGTGGGCACGGACCACCAAATTTGTAAGCTCCAAAGTCATTACGAACTTGTAGAATCCCGTTATTTAGCGAGAATTTATCTTGTGCGCCGAAATCAATTGGAAGCTCGCGAAAATTTGCTGGAATGTTGACAACAACCCAGTGCCACCAGCCGCTGCCAGTTGGTGCGTCGGGATCATAAACTGTGAGAGCAAAGCTTTTGGTGCCTTTTGGCGCGCCTTTCCAATCAAGCTGTGGCGAAACGTTTTTGCCTTCGCAGCCAAATCCATCAAAGACATGCACTTCTGGAATTATTCCGCCATATTTGAGTTGCGGGCTCATGATTTTGAAGGCTTTGGCGTGGCTAAGCGAGCAAGAAACAAAGAAAACTGTAAGGATAAGCGAGAAGAGTTTCATGAATTTTAAAGAAAGTTTTTAATGTTTTCGCAAGCCTGCATCAGCGCGTAAGCTTTATTGATGCATTCTTGATGTTCAAGTTCTGGCTTAGAGTCAAAGACCACGCCAGCTCCGGATTGTAGATAAATTTTACCATTTTTTATCAAAGCTGAGCGAAGTGTGATGCAATTTTCCATATCACCGTTGCTGGCGAAATAGCCAACGCAGCCGGCGTAGAAGCTGCGTTTCGTATCTTCAAGTTCTTCGATAATTTCCATGGCGCGAATTTTTGGAGCACCGCTGACTGTTCCAGCTGGAAAGCCTGAAATCAAAGCGTCGAGCGCTTCAAGGTCGTCGCGCAAAATTCCTTCAACATTCGAAGAAATATGCATGACGTGCGAGTAATGTTCGATGACCATTTTTTCGGTTAAGACGACAGAGCCTTGCGCGGCAACGCGTCCAACGTCGTGACGACCAAGATCAATTAGCATCAAATGTTCAGCGATTTCTTTTTCATCGCGCAAAAGTTCAGCAGCGATCTCTTTATCTTCTTTAGCGTTTTTGCCTCTTTTTCTGGTGCCAGCAAGCGGACGAATTGTCACTTTTTTATTTTTAACCGAGGTCATGATTTCAGGACTGGCGCCGCTTAGCACAAAATCGTCAAACTTTAGAAAAAATAAAAATGGTGAAGGATTGATTGAGCGTAGTGCGCGATAAAAAGCAAATTCTGGAATGTTTTTATCAAAATTTGAGGTGAAGCGTTGCGAAGGCAAAACCTGAAAAATATCGCCGCTGGTAATGTATTTTTTTGCTGCCTCAACCATGTGACAGTATTTTTCTTTGCTGCAATTTGACGAAAATTCAAAATGCGGCGAAGCTTTGATTGGCAAGGTTTCAAGCGGTTCGCTGAGAATTTTCTCGGCGAGTGAAATTTTTGCCGAAAGCTTTTCGAATGAAGCATCTTTTTGATCCAAAAACGCCGGTGCACAAATTAAAGCGCAGTCAAAAAGATTGTCGAAAACGATGATAATTTGTGGGCGGATGAAAATGGCGTCGGGAATTTGAATCTCATCTTTTTGGCCGCGATTTGGAATTTTTTCCATGAAGCGCGCCATGTCGTAATTTATGTAACCAAAAATTCCCGAGGCCACAGCTGGCAAGGCTTGCGCCATGTAGTCAAGATCAGCCCATTCAATGCGGCAAGCGCGAATTAGGGCGCGAAGATTTTCTAAAACTTCACCTTTTTCTTCGATGAAATCTTGCGGATTTTTTGCAAAATTCTTGTTGAGGAATGATTTTCCACCTTCGCATTTCCACGATAAATCTGGCATGAAACCAAGCACAGAAAAACGTCCTTTGTTGTTTCCTTTCTCTGCAGATTCGAGCAGAAAGTGATTATTTGGAAAGTGCTTTGCAACCTTGATAGAAGCGGCTAGCGGCGTGATGACGTCGGCTGGAATTTTTTTAAATAAAACGGCCGCGCCAAATTTTTTTAAGCGTTTTTCAAACTCGTCTGGCGAAAAATTAAAGCTCATTATTTAGCGCTGCTTGGGAAAAATTTTTCGTTAATTTTTACCGGATTCGCTTCGAGCAGAATTTTGTTATATTCCTGCAAAATTTCGGTTTTGAAATTTTCCATCGCACTTTCGCGAGCAGCTGAAAGCTGTGCCTCGCTAGCTTTGCCATGTTTTACTTGGCGCAAAATTCCAACAACAAATTCGCCTTCGCCAGCTGGAACTAAGTCGGTTACTTGACCAACCTGTAATTTAAAGAGATTGGTTAAGAAAGCGTTTTGGTAAGGAATTTGACGATCTCCTGATTTGATGAAATATGATTTTGGAAATTCGCGATTTCTTTCAAGTTTCAGACCATTTTTTGCCGCAATTTCAGTAAATTTTTCTGGGCTTGCGGCAGCTTCAGATGAAATCGTTGCAGCTAGTAAACGCAAAGCTTTTGAGCGATTTTCTTTGCTAAGCTCAGCATCAATTTGCGCCGAAACTTCTTCGACATTTTTTTGACGCGCTTGCTGCACTTCTTCAACTTTGAAAGCGTAAAAACTTTCAGAACCTTTTGCGTAGAAAATTTTTGAAGTTTGACCTTTTTTTGCCAAGAAAACATTGGAAGAAAAATCGCTCAAATCCTTTGTTTCCAAAACTTCAAGGCCAGCTTCATTTTTATTTGCTGCATCAATTTTTATGCTTTTTGAAACTTTCAGACCAAATTTTTTTGCCACTTCTTCAAGTGAATTTGAAGTCAAAAGCAGATCATCAATTGCGCTTATTTTTTCTTGCAGAAGCTTCTCGTGCTTGCTTTGAAGAAGTTGCGACTTGATTGATTGCTCAACTTCGGCAAGCGGAATTAATTGCGGCGCTTTGATTTCGGTGAGAAGGAAAATGTGGAAGCCAAGCGGGCTTTTGAGTACTTCGCTATGCTGTGCTAGCTGCAGTTTGAAAACGCTTTGCGTGAGGTCGGGAAGCAAATCTTTTTGCGAGATATTTTTCAGAGAAATTGCCGCTAAGTCCTTCTTGGCCAAGCTTTTAGCCAGTTTTGCAAATTCTGCTTTTTTGTCGCCGCTGGCTGAATTTAGTTGGGCTAAAAAATCTTTCGCCGCTTCTTCTTTCTCGAATAAAACGTGATAAAAATTGCGTGTTTCTGGTCTGGTTAGCTGATCTTTGCTGGCTTGATATTGCGCCAAAATTTCTTCTTTTGAAACCTTATATTCAGAAGCAAAATCTTGTTTAGAAAATTGGATGTAGGCAGCAGAACGAAACTCTGGGGCAACATATTTTGCTTTGTTGTTTTCGAAGTATTTTGCGATCTCTTCTTTTGTTGGCGCTGCAACAGATTTTAAATTTTTTGTGCTAATTGTAATGACGTCGGCAAGGCGCTTTTCTTGTTTTAAATCTTCCAGTTCAAAAGCGGCTGCTTCGTTGATTGGAGAGACTAGAGCCAATGTTTGAATTATCATCATTGCCTCAATTTCACCAGAAACTTCTTCGATGTATCTTTCTTCGGTTAGGCGATTTTGTGCGAGGAATTTTTTGAATAAATCGCGGTCAAATTTTCCTGCGGAATTTTTGAAATTATGGTTTTTGGCAATGGCTTGAAAAATCAGTTTTTTGCTTGCTTCAACACCAAGTCTTTCGCGCAATTTTTCGATCATGATTTTATTGACCAAGCGCCCCAAAACTTCTGATTTGAACTCGTCTGATTCTAGAAATTGTGCAACTTCTGCACCTTTTGAGCTGGCTTGGATAATCTCGCGATCATTTTGTAAAGCCTTATTAAAGCTGTTATAACCAATTGTTGTGCCGCCAACTTTTGCCACCCAATTATTTGGATTTCCAAAAATAAATTCACTGATGCCAAATAATACGAAGCTTAGAGCAACAAAGCCCAAAATGATTTTGAAAAAGATATTTTCACCAAGTTTACGAAAGAGTTCCATGAGGTTTTTTGAAGAAGTTTTTAAGGAAAAATCTAGGGGAAGAGCGTCGATTTTTATTGAGGCGATTTGATGAAAGCAATTTCTACTTGAGAAAAACTTTTGCCTAAGAATTATGCCCCGCCCCTTGCCACTTCAGGCTTCGTGGAAGAATTTTAAAAAATAATGTTAATCGTTCAAAAATTCGGCGGCACGTCAGTTGGCGACATTGTTCGCATCAAAAATGTTGCGAAAAAAGTTAAGGCCGAGCTCGACAAAAAAAATAAAGTAATCGTTGTTGTCTCAGCAATGTCTGGCGTCACTAACCAGCTAGTTGGCTATTGCAACGAGGTTTCTTCTCTTACCAATAAAGAAAGTTTGATTGAGTATGATTCAATTGTTGCCAGTGGCGAGCAAGTGACTTGCGGCCTTTTGGCGCTTGAGTTGCAGTCAATTGGCTATAAAGCCCGGTCTTTCCTTGGTTGGCAAATTCCACTAAAAACCGATGATGTTGCAAGCAAGGCGCGTATTGAGGAAATCGATGGCGAGCTTCTGCTAAAATCGCTCGAAGAATTTGATGTAATTGTGATTGCGGGATTTCAGGGAATACACGCTGAATCTGGTCGCGTGACCACTTTGGGTCGCGGTGGTTCCGACACTTCTGCGGTGGCAATTGCAGCGGCAGTGAAAGCTGATTTGTGCGATATTTATACTGACGTTAACGGCGTTTACACTACAGATCCACGCATCACCGACAAAGCGCGTCGCCTTAAAAAAGTCACTTACGAAGAAATGCTCGAGATGGCTTATAGCGGCTCGAAAGTGCTGCAAACCCGCTCGGTTGCAATGGCCATGGCGCATAATGTGCGTGTGCGCGTCTTATCAACTTTTGAAGAAGTAAACGAAAATTCAGGAACAGTTTTAGTCAACAATAACGAGGAAATTATGGAACGCAGAGTCATTACCGGAATCAGCTGCAGCAAAAACGACGTGCAAATTACTTTAGTAAAAATGCCCGATCATCCAGGCTTGTCTTCAACCATATTTGGCGCGCTTGCAGACAAGGAAGTGAATGTTGACATGATTGTACAAAATATCAGCGCTGATGGCAAATTTATCGACATCACTTTTACAGCTGGAAAAGACGAACTTGAGCGCGCGAAGTTGGCAATTGAGTCAATCAAGGCCGAAGTAAAATATGAAAATGTGCTTATTGACGAAAATGTTGCAAAAATTTCAGTGATTGGTGTTGGTATGATCAGCCATTGCGGCGTTGCTCATACAATGTTCAAAACACTGGCGGCGAAGGGTATTAACATTCTGCTTATTTCAACTTCGGAAATCAAAATTTCTGTGTTGATTTCTAAAGAATATGGCGAGCTTGCAGTGCGTGTTTTGCACGATGCATATGGTTTGGAGAAAAAATAATCCCATGCTTTCTACCAACGAAATTCGCCAAAAATTTCTCGATTATTTCAGAAAAAATGGTCACGAGATTATCGACTCCAGCCCTCTAATTCCGCATAACGACCCGACTTTGATGTTTGCCAATGCGGGTATGAATCAGTTCAAAAATTATTTTACCGGCGTCGAAGTTCCAAAGTTCAAACGCGCAGCAACTGCGCAAAAATGTGTGCGTGCTGGTGGAAAACATAATGACCTCGACAATGTTGGCTATACCGCGCGCCACCACACTTTTTTTGAGATGTTGGGCAACTTTTCCTTTGGCGATTATTTCAAAGAAGAGGCAATTTTTTATGCGTGGAATTTGCTGACTAAAGAACTTGGCGTTTCAGCAAATAAGCTGCTGGTGACTGTTTATCACACCGATGATGAGGCGCTAAATTTATGGAAGAAAATTGCCGGACTTGGTGATGAAAAAATCATTCGTATCGCAACCGACGACAATTTTTGGTCAATGGGCGATGTTGGGCCGTGCGGACCATGTTCGGAAATTTTCTTCGATCACGGCGATAAAATTTTTGGCGGTCCTCCCGGCAGCAAAGATCAAGATGGCGACCGTTTTGTTGAAATTTGGAATTTAGTTTTCATGCAATTTGAAAAACAAGCTGGTGGAAAAATGATTCCATTACCAAAGCCCTGCATTGACACGGGCATGGGCCTTGAACGCATTGCGTCGGTTTTGCAAGGTAAGCAGGATAATTACGAAACTGACAGTTTTGCTAATCTCATCGGCGAGATTAAGAAATTTATTTAGTGTAGCTCGGGCGGCATTTGTAATGCCGCCCGAAACCTTCATGCCAAACGAACCGAGAACTCGGATAATTTTTGCATGAACGCGCGTATCTAGGTTGCAAACCCCGCCCGAGCAAAAGCCTCCTTCCCCCAGCCGTCATCCCGCTTCCAGCCGTCATCCTTGGATGCAAAGCATCCGAGGATCTTGAGACTAGATTATCGAGGTCTGCGGCCTCAAGAATGAAGAGCGTGTGGCTTAACGCTAGCGCACAAAAACCCAATTTTCCTCATCTGACAGCTTTTTTTCAAAGCGATAATCTTCCTCTCTAAAATCCTTAAGCTCTAAAAATTTCTCGATTCTGTTTTTAATAACAAAATTTGCCATTGCCCCGCGTGCCTTCTTGGCGTTGATGCCAACGATTTTAAGCGCTCCGGCTTTTTTCTCTTTAAAAACGATATTGATAATTTTTTTGGAGATTTTTTGTGGATTAACCGCGCCAAAATATTCTTCCGAAGCAAGGTTGATGATTGCGCTACAGCCCCGATTTTCTAGCTCTCTTGCCAGTTTCTCTTCCCAAAATTGATAAAGGCTTTTGCCAGAAATTTTAAAATTGCAACCCATTTCTAGGCGATAAGGCTGAATCAAGTCGAGAGGGCGCAAAAGCCCGTAAAGACCGGATAAAATGGCGATTTTGTCTTGAGCGAAATCAAAATCTTTAGCGCCAAAAGTTGATTTTTCGATTTTGCTATAGACGTCGCCATCAAATGCCAGTAAGGCCTGGCGTGAATTTTCGGCGCTGAATTTCTCACTAAAATTTTGGAAGCGCTCAAAATTTAATTCGGCAAGTTTTTTGCTGATTTTCATCAATTTTTCTAAATCCTTCGAGTCGAGCTTTTTTAGCTGCAAAACCAGTGAGCAAGCCGCTGTAGCAAAAATAGGCAAACTATGCTTTTGGCAAGAAATAGGCGAAGAAAAATCCAGGGATTTTGCTGGCGAAAGCAGTAATAGCATGACGAAAAACTTGTAATTAAATTCGAGGTAAACATTTTGCGCTCCAACATTTCCCTCATCTCTTCAAGTTTCAATTCATCTATAAAACATGACTCAAGAATTGCCTCTAATGCGCAAGGCCACCGCTGTTTGGTTGGTTGAAAATACCTCTTTGACTTTCCGACAAATTGCTAATTTCTGCGGTTTGCACGAGCTAGAAGTTCAAGGCATCGCCGATGGTGACGTTGCTGCTGGAATTATTGGTCAAAATCCAATTTTATCTGGCCAATTAAGCCACGAAGAAATTGCGCGCTGCGAAAAAAAATCAGACGCTTCTTTAATTTTAAGCAAAAGTGCTGGAAGCGATATTAAAGCTGCAGAAAAAACGTCAAAATACACGCCAATTGCGCGTCGCCAAGATAAGCCAGACGGAATTTTTTATTTGCTGAAATACTATCCAGAAATCAGCAACAGCCAAGTTAAAAAGCTTGTCGGTACTACAGACAAGATGATCGACTCTATTCGCAATCGCACACATTGGAACATGAAAAACATCAAGCCGCGTGATGTGGTTTTGCTTGGACTTTGTTCACAATCGCAATTTAACGATGTCATCATTCAGGTAAAGGCGGCGCCAAAACCAATTGATGAAGAAGTGGTCGAAAAAACTCCAAAAAAGAAAAAATAATGACTCTCGAAATTGGTCAAGCAGCCCCGCTATTCTCGCTTCCATGCGATGAGGGCGATGAAATTTCTCTTGCTGATTTAAAGGGAAAAAACGTCGTAATTTACTTTTATCCAAAAGACGACACTCCAGGCTGCACTATTGAAGCTCAAGACTTCAGCAAGAAAATAACTCTTTTTGAAAAGCATGATTGTATTGTGCTTGGAATTTCGAAAGACAGCGTTGCTAGCCATTGTAAATTCATCTCGAAATATAACTTGGCCTTTAGTTTGCTTGCTGATGAAAGAGGTGAAACCTGCGAAAATTATGGTGTCATCAAGGAAAAATCGATGTTTGGCAAAAAATACATGGGCATTGATCGCTCAACTTTTTTGGTAAATAAAGTCGGCAAAATCGCCAAAATTTGGCGCAACGTAAAGGTTAATGGTCACGTTGAGGAAGTGCTTGCAGCTCTAGCTAAAATCTAAGTTTTTAGGGGGTTGCATTTGCGATTTCCCTAAATAGAAAGCCGCGCTCTTTTCGTATCAGCCACGTCATTCATTCGTTGGCAGCTTGGATTCACATCCAAAATCTTTGAAAAATTCATTAATTAAAAACTATAGAGGAAAGCTTATGTCTCTAGTTCTGACAGCAGAAAAAAGGGAAAAACTCGGCACGCTTGAAGCAAGAAAATTGAAAAGAGCGCATCGCATCCCAGCCGTAATTTTATCTAAAAACGGCAACATCAATTTGAGCTTGGTTCAAAAAGACTTCGCTCATGAATATGAGAAAGGCAATATCCTGACCTCAGTTCTTGAACTCGAACTTGATGGCAAAAAAACCAAAGTAATTGCTCATAAAGTTGAGCTAGACCCGGTTTCTGATCACCCAATTCACGTTGATTTCTTGCTTTGTGAAGAATCAAAAGCGGTTCGAGCTAAGCCAAAAATCAAATTTGTTGGCCAAGATAAATCACCTGGCTTGAAAAAAGGCGGCTTCTTGCACACAGTGCTTCGTAAGGCTGAAGTTGTTTGCGATTCAGCAAAAAACGTTCCAAGCGAAATCGTTGTTGATGTTTCTCCGCTTCACGTGGGCGCAAAAGTTCGCGCTTCAAAAGTTGCTTTGCCAGCTGGCGTAAAATTTGCTAAAAATACTGATTTCTTAATTGCCAGCATCATCGGTCGCGGTAAATCTGAAGAAGAAAAACCAACAGCAGCAGCTGAAGGCGCAGCAGCTCCAGCAGCAGGCGCAGCAGCTCCGGCAGCGGCAGCAAAAGCTGATGATAAAAAACCAGCGGCAAAAAAATAGTCGCTTCGCGGTTTTAAAAAAAATCAAAACCGACTTCTTTGAAAAAAGGAGTCGGTTTTTTTATGCGCGCCTTACAGCGATTCCTTTCCAGGCAGCTTAGCAAAAATTGGATCAGTGATTCTGTTGGAAAGTAAAGTTGTCAGCCAAACCACGAAGAAAAGTGGGAAGGGGAAGGAAATGCGCGACTGGTTCTTTTTAAGGCCGCGTTTGATTTTTTGTGCACATTTTTCTGCCGACATTAAAAATGGCATAGGGAATTTATTCACGTCAGTCATTGGCGTTTTTATGTAGCCAGGGCAAATCACATTTACTTCAATTCCAAATTTAGCTAAATTGCCGCGCAGCGCTTCGCCGTAAACACGAACCGCAGCTTTGCTTGCAGAATATGCTGGCGAACTTGGTAAGCCGCGAAATCCGGCGAGTGAAGAAATTATGGCAATTTGTCCGCTTTTTCTTTCGCGCATTTTTGCAATTGCCGGATGAATTAAGTTTAAAACGCCACTCAAGTTTGTGCTAAAAATTTTTTTCACCTGCGAAAAATTTTCAGGACCTCCGGCCGTGCCAGCAGAGATTCCGGCATTGGCGATAATTAAATCGATTGAGAAATTTTCTTCAATTTTTTCGATCCAATTTTTACTTTCTTGCTCGTTTTCCACGTCAAGAATTTGCAAGAAAATTTGCGCTCCTAACGTTTCGCAAAGTTTTTTTACTTCTTGCAATTTTTCCAAATTTCGACCACATAAAAACAAATTCACACCTGGTTTGGAATAGCTAATTGCAAGGCTTCGCCCAATTCCACTGCCAGCGCCGCTGATTAAAATATTTTGAGGATTTTTCATGAAATTTATTACTTTTGAAGGAATTGAAGGCTGCGGAAAATCGACTCAGGCGAAGAAATTGCACGAATTTTTTTTGGCGCAAAATCGTCAAGCAATTCTAACTCGTGAACCAGGCGGAAGCGCGGCCAGTGAGGCTATACGCCATGTATTGCTCAGCGAAGAATTTCCAAAATTGGAAGCAAAAAGTGAAGTTTTTCTGAATTTTGCTGCGCGAATCGAACATGTTGAAAAGACAATCAAACCGGCGCTTGCTGCAGGAAGATTTGTTGTTTGCGATCGTTTCTTTGACTCAACTTACGCCTATCAATCTTCTGGTTTTGGTGTTGATGAGAGAATTATCGACCAAGCGCGAAGCCTTGCTATTGGTGACTGTGCGCCAGACATCACTTTTTTAATCGACGTGCCAGTTGAAGTTGCTTTTGCGCGAATTGAAGGCCGCGAGGGAAATAATCGCTACGAAAAATTGGGACTAGATTTTCATCAAAAAGTTCGCGATGGATTTTTGAAAATCGCTGCAAAAGATCCGCGCGTCAAACTGATTGATGGCAGCAAAAATCAGCAAGAAGTTCAGCAAGAAATCCTCAAACAAATCACAAATTTATGAAAAGACGAAACAAGATCGCGCTAATTGGCGCAGGCAATATCGGTGGCACTTTGGCGCATTTAATTGGCATGAAAAATCTTGGCGATGTTGTGCTTTTTGATGTGATGGAAGGAGTTGCAAAAGGTAAAGCTCTTGACCTTGAGCAGCTTTCGGTTGTTGAAGATTTTGATTCAAATTTAAGCGGCAGCAGTGGCTATGCGGCAATTGCGGGAAGTGATGTAATCATCGTCACCGCCGGCATCGCCAGAAAACCTGGCATGAGCCGTGACGACTTGATGGCAACCAACACTGCAATCATCAAAACCGTTGCAGAGGGAATCAAAGAGCACGCGCCAAATGCGTTTGTAATTGTCATCACCAACCCGCTTGATGCGATGGTTTATGTGCTACAAAAATTTTCTGGCTTGCCAACAAATAAAGTTGTTGGAATGGCTGGAGTTCTTGATTCGGCGCGTATGTCACTTTTCTTGGCGCGTGAATTCAGCGTCTCGGTTGAAAACGTAAATGCTTGCGTTTTGGGCGGCCACGGCGACACAATGGTTCCGCTAATTCGTTATTCTTCAGTTGCTGGCGTGCCAGTGCCTGACCTAATTGAGATGGGTTGGACAACTAAAACAAAAATCGATGAAATCATTCAGCGCACTCGCGATGGCGGTGCGGAAATCGTAAAACTTCTTGGAACTGGTTCAGCCTTTTATGCGCCAGCAGCATCAGCCGTGGCAATGGCTGAAAGCTATTTACTTGATAAAAGAAAAGTTCTTCCGGTTGCAGCTCATCTTGATGGTGAATATGGCGTAAAAGGCATGTATATTGGCGTTCCAGCGGTGATTGGAAAAAATGGCGTTGAAAAAATTGTTGAAATCAAACTCAACGCTCAAGAGCTCACCATGTTCAACCGCTCGGTTGAAGCGGTGCGCAAGTTGATTGCCGAAGTAAAAATCTAATTTTTTACAAGCAGCAAGCACCGGCGAAATGGGTAACATCGAACTCAAAAAATCACGTCTCGCGGTAATTTACTTTTTCATCATGGTGATTTTTTGCGTAATTATTTTACGCATGATTTTCGTCGTGATGATGGGTGATAAAATTAAAATCAGCGGCATTTATGACCCGCATAAAACCAACAAGCGCGCCAACATTTATGACCGCAATAACGTCTTGGTTGCAACTGATTTAAAAACCAAATCGCTTTATGTGAGTTCAGTTTTGGTGCGCGATTCTGCCTTTGTTGCTAAAGGTCTTGCAGGAGTTTTTCCTGAACTTTCACAAGCCGAAATTCTCAAAAAAATCGCTGCTGGAAAACATGGCAAGCAATGGATTTTAATTAGGCGCAACTTGACCCCAAGCCAAGTTGAGCAGGTGAAAAATTTGAAGATGGCCGGGCTGCTTTTCGAAGATGATCGAATTCGAGTTTATCCGCAAAAATCAATCGCCAGTCACTTTGTTGGCTATGTTGATTTGGATCGCCGCGGCCTTGCGGGCATTGAGATGCAATATGATCGCGATTTGGTTGGTGGTGAAGATATGAAGTTGGCGATGGATATTCGTGTGCAAGATATTTTGTTTGACGAACTCACCAACGGCATTTCTGAATTCAACGCAAAAGCTGCTGCAGGCCTGGTTATGGATGTGACGAATGGCGAGATTTTGGCGCTTTCGTCACTGCCAGAATTTGATGCAAATTTACAAAATGAAGCAAGTCCCGATCAGCGTTTCAACCGCGTAGTTAATGGTGTTTACGAGCTTGGTTCGGTGATGAAAATTTTTACTAACACTGTGGCTTTCGAAAGAAATCTTATCAAAGCAACTGACATGTATAACGTTCGCGACCCAATTAAATATGGGCGCTTCACCATTAAAGATGATCACCCATTCAAAGATGAAATGAGTGTCACTGAAATTTTTGCGCATTCATCAAACATTGGGACTGTAAAGATTGCCGATAAAATTGGCGCCGAAAATCAGAAAGATTTTTTAGAGAAAATAGGGCTGCTGAAAAGAATCGATGTGGAATTTCCAGGGCTTGGCAAGCCAATTTATCCAAAAATTTGGCGCGAGATAAATCTTTACACAATTGCCTATGGCCATGGTATTGCTATAACGCCGCTGCATTTAGCCAGTGCGGTTGCGGCAATTGTTAACGGCGGAACTCTTTACAATCCTTCGTTTCTCAAGCTTGAAAAAGAACCAAGCGGCAAAAATGTGATCAAAGAAAAAACTTCTGAAATGATGCGCAAAATGCTGCGCAACGTTGTTTTGGAAGGAACGGGAAAAAAAGCTGATATTCCTGGCTATGAAGTTGGTGGTAAAACCGGTACGGCAGAACGTGCTGAATATGGTGGTTACAACGAGCGTCAGACCTTGGCTTCTTTTGTTGCAGTTTTTCCAATTTCGAAACCGCGTTATTTGGTTTATGTGATTTTTGATCGCCCAAACTACAGCTTTAACACTGGCGGGATGGTTGCAGCCCCTGTCGCAGGACGCGTTGTAAAAAATATCGCGCCACTGCTTGGTGTTTGGCCAAATAATGTTACGCAGCCAAATACAGCTTCACAAAAAGAGAGCCATTGATCACATGAAACATTGTCACAAAAAACACGCCTTCACTCTAATCGAACTCGCAATTGTCATTCTAATCATTGGCATTGTCATTGCCGGCGTTCTTGCTGCTAATCAGCTGATTTCGAAGGCGCGGATTTCTGCGGCGCAGAATTTGACTAAGAGCGCTCCAATAGCTGCAACGTCAGATACAATTTTTTGGTTGGAAAGTTCGCTGCCAACAAGCTTTCAATCATCTGAGGCAGATGATGGAAAATCGCTGAGCATTTGGAATAACAATGCAGATTCTGACACGGTTAATGACGCAATCGCTGGCTCTTCTGCTCCAACTTACGCTAACACAATTAATCGCATTCACGCTGCTAAATTCTCGGACGGGCAGCATTTTGTGATCAACGGCGCTTCGCTGAATTATTCTTACTACACCATCGTTGTTGTTGAAAAAAGGCTGAGCAATTCTTCCGACAACTATTTCATTGGTGATCCAACAGTTACGACAGACAACCAAAGTTTGCTTCTTGGCTACAGCGCCAACAACAAAATCATCCATTCGCAAGGTGCGACTAACTCTTACACGGCGAATGTTGATACTTACGAAGATTCTTCAGGAAGCCCGCGCATCATTGTTTTTGTTTCATCACCAACTGGGAAGAAGACTTACATTAACGGTGTTTTAGCGGCTTCTTCATCCAACACTTCCAGACTCAGCAACATCAGCAGCTTAGTGATTGGAAAGGCCTATAACGGCGAGATCGGTGAAATTGCTGCTTTTGCTCGCGCACTTACCGATGCAGAAAGAGGAGAGATTGAAACTTATCTCTCCAAAAAATATGAGATCAAAAAATACAGCGGCAGCTGCGTTGGTGGCACGATGAAAATCAGCGGATGCAACGCTGCAACTTGCAGCCTCAGCGCCTCAGGAATTTCTGCGACTGTTAATGCGGGCAGCGACTCAATTGCTTGTAATCAGCCGGGATACAGCGGAACGGTTTCTTACGATTGCACAGGGGGCGTTGGTTCGATTAGTGGAAGCTGCAGCGCAATTACTTGCACGATTGCTGCGGCAAACGGTTTTGCGGCGAAAAGTGGTTTAATTTATGCGGCAAGTGCAACAGCAATTTCAAGTCCTTGTCAAAGCGGATACACTGCCAGCACTCCAGCGCCAACTTATACTTGCGCAACATCTGGAGCAGCGAGTGTTTCTGGAAGTTGCGTCCAAAACACTTGTAGCGTTTCTGTGACAGGATCAGCAACAACCAGCATCACTCAAGGTGGAGGCAACATCACCTGCGATCAAACTGGCTACACCGGAACATTTACTAATAACTGTTCGACTAATGGCGGAACTGTTTCTGGGGTTTGTGGGTGTAATACTGGTGGGGGATATGTTTTAAATGCTGGGGGAACTGCTTGTGTTGCCACTTCTTCAATTACTTGTTCAATTGCTGCCGCAAGTGGTTTTGCGGCTAAAACCAACCTTCCTTATGCGGCAAGTGCAACGCTAATTACCAGCCCTTGTCAAAGCGGATACGTCGCCAGCACTCCAGCGCCAACTTATACTTGCACAACATCTGGAGCAGCGAGTGTTTCTGGAAGTTGCGTCCAAAACACTTGTAGCGTTTCTGTGACAGGATCAGCAACAACCAGCATCACTCAAGGTGGAGGCAACATCACCTGTGGACAAACTGGCTACACCGGAACATTTACTAATAACTGTTCGACTAATGGCGGAACTGTTTCTGGGGTTTGTGGGTGTAATACTGGTGGGGGATATGTTTTAAATGCTGGGGGAACTGCTTGTGTTGCTACTTCTTCAATCACCTGCAGCATTACCGCAACTTCAAGCCTTGTTGCTAAAACCAATCTTCCTTACGCGGCAACTGCAAGATCAATTCCAAGTCCATGTCAAACGGGATCGGGATATACAGGCTCGGCAACCTATACTTGCACAGCTTCTGGTTTGGCAACAGTTGTATCTAATTTATGTTTTTCAGGATGCGGAATGATAAGCAACGGAGCGGGCGGAACATTTAACTCTTCGGGAGTATCATCAAATGCTCAATATGCCTTAAAAGCTTGTGAGTCAGTGTATGGAGTGGGGCAGTGTAGTGATGGAAGGTGTGGTAGTTTTTATTATTACTATCAAAAAGGTAGCACCAATTGTGGCTGCGCCAAGCCAACAGGATCTTATGAATTTATTTATAATAATACTGGCTACACTAAGGTGGGAGAAGATTACAACCCACTCTCAGCTAATATTGGGTCGGATAAATTATTTGTAAGAATAAAGCAAACAAACGACTGCTCTGCAAATTCGTGGGGAATAGCAAAAATAGACTTTGCTTCAAGTTGTCCTGGAGCAACTGATTAGCCTAAAATTTGAGGGCGCGCGCCAAAATCATCGCACAAGAAATTGCCACATTTAGCGAACGCATTTGGTTTTTCATTGGAATAAAAATTCGCTGATTTGCCTTCGCTGCAACCTCGTCTGGAACGCCCGAACTTTCTCTGCCAAAAAGCAAAATATCATTTTCTTGGAAGGAAAAATTTTGATAATTTTGCGAAGCTTTTGTTGTTGCTAAAACTAGTCGCTGATTTTTCTGCAAAACCTCCGCCTCAAAAAAATTTTCAAACGAGCTGTGACGAAAAATTTTTGCGTGATGAATATAATCAAGTGCAGATCTTTTTATACGCTGCATATCAAGCGGGAAGCCACATGGTTCAATGATGTGCAGTTCTAAATCAAAACAAACGCAAGTGCGAATTATTGTTCCAACATTGCCAGCAATGTCAGGTTGGAACAGCGCAATTTTTGTCATAAAGTTTTTATAAAAAATGTTCGAAAATAAAGAAATCAAATCGCTTTATTTTTAAAAATAGCGGTGAGAAAAAACGCGAAAATTTATTAAAATTTCAGCAAGAACATAAGTCCTGCGAAACAAGGCAAACAATGACTCAAACCGTAAAAGTAATTTTCATCGCTAAAGGCGAAAGAAAAGAATTCGAAGTTCCAGTTGGAACCACAGTTCTTGAAGCCGCTCACAATAACAACATCGACCTTGAAGGCGCTTGCGAGGGTTCTCTTGCTTGCTCTACCTGTCACGTCGTAGTTGAAAAAAGTTTTTATGATATGCTCTCTGAGCCAAGTGAAGATGAGGAAGACATGCTGGATTTAGCATTTGGTCTTACCCCAACTTCTAGGCTTGGTTGTCAAATTATCATGACGCCAGAACTTGACGGCCTTACTCTGACAGTGCCTGACGAAACTCGTAACGTTTCAATCAAATAATTTTTTTATGCGGCATTCTTGCCGCGATAATTTTCAAATTTTTCAATCAACCAAATTTTTTATGGCCAGAAATTTCTTGCTCAAACTTCTCGTGCTCATCGCGGTTGTATCTCTCTCTTACAGTGTTTTTTGGTTCTTTAAAGTTGGACAAGTTGAGAAGCATGTAAACAAATTCGTCAGCGAAAATAGTTCTTACGTTTCGGTTGGCGAGATCTCTGTTTCTGGTTTTCCAATGGTGCAAAAAATCACCATTCACGATTTGAAATTTACCATCCCAAATGCCTTGGTAAGTGGTAAGCAAGTTGTTGTAAAAGAAGTTCAAGCTGTTGCGAAAATTTTCTCTTCTGATTTTACCGTCACTTTCGTTGAGCCGGTGACCCTGACTGATATAGCTGGCAATGTTTTCAGCGTTGAATTCAGCCAATTACCGCAAGTTTCCATGACAATTTCTGGCAGCAAAATTGCTAAATTTAGCTATCAAGATTCTGGTTACAGAATTCTTGATGCAGAAAAGAAGCTTGTTTATGGCGCTGCCTCATCATCTTTCGTTCTTGATTCATCAACTGACGATACAGACAAAACCACTTCAAAAATTTCTATTGGCATCAAAGAAATTGAAGGTTTTGACGTGATTGCTGCTTACAAAAATGCCTTCGAGAAAAAAGTCATCGATGGTATTAAAACCGGCGAAATTTCTGTTGGATCTTCTACTCCAACTGATGCGGCTTCGTCTGCCTCTGCAGCTGTTTTGCCTACTGGTGTACCAACAGCTGGTGCCACCATTCCTGCTGTTGTGGCTTCGCCAGCCGTTGTTGCAACTCCTGCGCCAGTTGATTTAGCAGCGCAAGCTAATGCTGCAGTACCAAATGTTGGTGAAAATGCTGTTAATAATACCGACGTAATTAAAGGAAATTTTTCAGCTGAATTGGAATATGTTTTGACGCCAATCCAACAAAATCCTGCTGGCGAAAATCCGCAAATTCCAACTGATCCAACCCAGGTTCAAGAAGTTGCCGTGCAATATAGCAAAGTGGTTAAAATCACTAGCCTAGAGTTCTCTAACCCGCTTTACAAAATTTCAGTAAATGGTGAGATAAACGTATTTGCTGACGACAATCTTCCATCGGGTGCTTTTGCGGTTAAGATTGATAAATTTGATTTATTTTCTGCTCACATAACTGCTGGCTTGGCAAAACTTGCTGAAGAAATTAAGCCTTCCAATTTATCAGAAGTTCGCTCTTCCGACCTTACCTCTGTTGGTTTGCCGGTTGAAGATTCTTACCAAAACTTCCTTAAAAAAGTTTCTGCTGGTTTTACGAATGTCTCAAAAGAATTGGCTTCTAAAAATGCAGTAAGCACAGAAAGTTTAGCACAATTCGATGTTCGCAGAGAGAAAAATATCGAGTTCTTAATCAATGAAACTTCATTTCGCGAAATTCTTGGAAAATTCTAAGTGAAGATTGCCGAAATACTGGTTAAAGCTAAGAAGGAATTAGACGAAAGTGGCGTAGGAAGCAGCAGGCTAGATAGCCTAATTCTGCTTTCCTACGCCATTTCTTTTTCAAGAGAGCAGCTAATTTTTAATCCTGATTTTGAGTTGGATTTTGCGCAGCAGCAAAATTTTTTTACCTTACTTGAACGCCGCAAGGCGCGCCAACCAGTGTCGCAAATTATTGGCAAAAGAGAATTTTTTGGCGGCGATTTTTTTGTGAATTCTGATGTTTTAGATCCACGTCCTGATTCTGAAAGTTTGATTGAGCTGGTCTTGGAAAGATTTCCAAATTGTGATGAAGAAATAAAGATTCTTGAACTTGGCGTGGGTTCAGGCTGTTTGATTATTACCTTGCTTAAAGCCTTTAAAAACGCCGCTGCAACAGCTGTTGATGTCAGCGATAAGGCCTTGGAGGTTGCCAAGAAAAACGCGCAAAATCATCAAGTCTTGGAACGGCTTAAATTGCAAAATTCGAATCTTTTTTCGGCGCTAAATGACTCGTCAAAATTCGATCTAATTATTTCCAACCCACCTTACATTCCGTCAAAAGAAATTGAAAATCTGCAAGCTGAAGTAAGGCTTTTTGAGCCTTTGTTGGCGCTTGACGGCGGAGTTGATGGTTTAGATTTCTATCGCAAAATTGCTGCACAAAGCCAAAATTTTTTATCAGAAAATGGTCAAATAATTTTGGAAATTGGTTTTGGACAAAAAGAAGATATTACAAAAATTTTTACACAGAAAAATTTTTCTTTGGAAGCGTCCAAGCTTGATTTACCAAGCGTTGAGCGCGCTTTATGTTTTGTTAAAAAATCATGATTCTTGTTAAAAAAATTTCTGAAATTCGTCAGCACTTATGGCAAGAAAGAGGTGCGAAGAAAAAAATTGCCCTTGTTCCAACCATGGGGGCTCTGCATCGCGGGCACTTAGATTTAGTAAGAAAGGCTAAGGAAAATGCCGATATTGTTGTTGTTAGCATCTTCGTAAACAAAACGCAGTTTAATGATTTAAGTGATTTTGAAAAATATCCGCGTCAGCTTGAGCAAGACCTGGCAATCCTCGAACCGCTTGGTGTTAATTATGTTTTTGCTCCGCAAACAGAAGAAATTTTTGCGTCAGAACTTGCTTTCAAAATTTTGCCAATCGCCCTGGTTGATTGTCTTTGTGGCGCCACGCGTCCTGGGCATTTTGATGGAGTTGTGCTGATTGTCTCAAAACTTTTTAACATCGTAAAACCTGATTTGGCGCTATTTGGAGAGAAAGATTTTCAGCAGTTGCAGATAATTCGAAAATTAGTTTCCGACCTTAATTTCGACGTCGAAATTCTTCCTTGCGAAATTAAGCGTGAAGCAAGTGGACTTGCAATGTCATCGCGCAATCAGAGATTATCTCAAGCTGGTCTAGAAAAGGCTTCGCAGCTTTTCATAATTTTGAATGAAATTAAAAATCAGCTCAAGAATGGTGAAGAAAATTTGCCAAAAATCTTGCAAGAAAAATCGCAAAAATTGCTCGCATCTGGTTTTGAGAAAATTGACTATCTGGAGATTCGTCAGGAAAAAAATTTGAAATTAGTCGAAAAATTTGCTGAAAATTTTCCAGCGCGCATATTCGTTGCAGCTTACATAGAAGGTGTTCGACTCATTGATAATTTGGCGCTAAATTAAGAAATAATTTTTTTCATGATCTACATAATCATCAGCAATGTCGGTTTGGTTATCATGACATTTGTAATTTATTTCCGCTACTCCGCACTCAAGCTGCGCGGGATTGCGAAGGCAAATGAATTACAAAAAAAACTCGATCAAGAAATCGCTGCGCATAAAGAATTTGAATATAAATATTCAAAAATTGCTGCAGTTGATGCCGAAAAAGTTGAGGCCTTGTTTCGTGAAATTGATGAGTTGCGAAAGGAAAAAGAAAGTGAAGTGAGACTTCGTCTTGCCGCAGAAAGACAAACCGATCTGGCTTTGCAAAAAACTATCGAAGTTGAAAAAAGAATGGAGGATTGGCACGCCATGCAAGACGCGGCGATGCGCGATTCTAAAGACGTTATAATTAAAATTGGCAACGATCTTTATCGCAAACTTACTGAAACTTACAAAAACGAAATCGAGATCAACAGAACTGTTGCGGCAAAAGTTTCGCAAATCTTTGACAAAATTAGCGGCGATAATTCTGCTGAAAGCAATGCTCAAGTGCAGGTTGCTGTGGGTCAAAAAACAGCGGCGTCTAAGCGCGCAGAAACCGCGTCAAAAGGCGCCTCACTGCAAAGCGAGCCAGTAAAAAAAATAGTTGGTGAGTTCGTTGAAATCATGAAAGCGAGCGGCCATTTATCGAATCAAAATTATTTTTTGCCGGCAAATTTTGACGGGCAAAAAAGTAAATTATTACTTTGCGAAGTTGCTTTTTTATCGGGCATGAAGCTTCACGCTCTAGACTTCAAGGCTTGTGAGTATATTGCTGATTTTAATACCAACAAAGAAAAAAATCTTGCCGGTGCAAGAAAAATTCTGCAGAAAAAAATGGAAGATTATTTCACTTATTTAAGCGAAGCAAAATATCGCGATTCGATTGAAAAAGTTATGGCGGCAAGCCAGGTCGCTTGCGAGTCAATTGAGGTGGCTGCAGTTGTGTCTAAAAAAGCTGATATTCAAATTTTAAAAGAACTCAACCTGGCTGCGAAAGCTGATTCTCTGGGGCTGCAGCTGATTGATTTTGATTTAGCAACCAACATTGTTTTGTAAAAAATGAACGAAACCTTACCAAAAATTGTCGCAAAATCTTCATTTAAAGTTGCTGTGGAGGCGGGCAAAAAATACTCTTGGTGTTCGTGCGGACTTTCTGCAATTCAGCCATTTTGCGATGGCGCGCATAAAGCCTTTAAAAACGCCGATGGCACAAGCGTGATGAAGTCAGTTCCTTATGTTGCAACAGAAGATAAAATTGTATCTTTTTGTGGCTGCAAACACAGCAAAAACGGCCCTCTGTGCGATGGAAGCCACTTAGCTTTGAAATGCGATTAAAAAATAGTTCGTCAAAAAATTTCGGCCTTTCTTCGCTTCTGCCATTCTTTGCGCCCTACAAAATAGAGGTTGCATTAGCTGTTCTTGCTTTGCTTGTCACCACTTTGATGGTTCTGCTTTTTGGTAAAGTGGTAAAATATCTCATCGATCTTGGTTTCGTAAAAAGTGATAATTTTTTTCTAACTATCACTTTACTTGCTTTTGTTGCAGCTGTGCTGGTGCTGGCTTTGGCCGGTTATTATCGCTCTTCTTTGATCAACGCTGTTGCCGAAAAAGTTATCTGCGATCTGCGCAAAAAAATTTACAATCACATCATTCGCGTTTCGGCAGAATTTTTTGAGCTCACAAAAATTGGCGATGTCTTATCGCGCTTAACTGTTGATAGCGTAGTGCTCTACAATGTTTTTTCGAGCACGCTTTCTTTTCTTTTGCGCAATTTCTTGTTGTTTTGCGGCGGCATTTTCTTTTTGTTTTTAACCAGCTGTAAGCTGAGCCTCATCTCGCTTGCGATGATTTTTATTGCAGTTTTGCCGATATTTTTACTTGGCAGAAAGGTGAAAAAAATTTCTGGTGACTCGCAAGAGAATTTGGCGCTAGTTGGTTCGCACATTGAAGAAACGCTAAGTCACGCCAAGACTATCCAGGCCTATTGCTGTGAGGAAAAAGAGGTAAGAAATTTTTCTAAACTTGTTGATTCATCGCTGCAGTCATCGCTGCAAAGAATTCGTCTAAAAGCTTTGATGGTTGCATCGGTTATTGCGTTGGCTTTTGGCACGGTGGCGGTGGTTTTGTGGATTGGTGGTCGCGATGTTTTGAGCGGAAAAATTACTTCCGGCGAACTTTCTTCCTTTATTTTTTATTCCATTGTATCAGCCACATCTCTTGCTGCCCTAGGGCAAATTGCTGGTCAGCTGCAAAGCGCTTCGGCGGCGGCAAAAAGAATTTTTGAGCTGCTTGCAATTGAGTCGCCGGTGAAAGAAGCGAAAAATCTAATCGAATTTTTTGCTCAAAAAAATATCACCATCGAATTTCGCAACGTTGATTTTTCTTATCCAAGTCGCAGCGAAATTGCTGTATTAAAAAATTTCAGCCTAAAAATAAAACCAGGTGAAAGGCTTGCTGTTGTTGGTGCAAGCGGCTCTGGAAAAAGCACGCTTTTACAAATTTTGCTGCGTTTTTATGACGTAAATTCTGGCGAAGTTTTACTTAATGGTGTTGATATCAGATCACTTTCCTTCGCAAATTTGCGCCAAAATTTTGCCTATATTTCGCAAGAGCCTTTCATTTTTTCAGGTACGGTTTTTGAAAATATCGCTTATGCCGATTTAGGGATTTCGCGTCAGCAAGTTGAGAAAATTATCGACGAGAATGAATCGCTGCATTTTATCAAAAAGCTTCCGCAAGGCCTGGATACTTCGGTTGGTGAAAAAGGCATAAAACTTTCTGGTGGTGAGCGTCAGCGAATTTCTTTGGCACGAGCTATTTTAAAAGACGCGCCGGTTCTGTTGCTTGATGAGGCAACGTCTGCGCTCGATAATCAAAATGAACAAGTGGTGAATCGAATCTTGCAGAATTTGCCTGGCGACAAAACAGTTATAACTATTGCTCACAAGCTCTCTTCGGTGATTGATGCAAATCAAATTATTTTTCTTCACGATGGAAAAATTGTTGAAACCGGCTCGCATCAAGAGCTGATGGTGTTAAATGGTTTTTACAAGAAAATGTATGAAAATAAAAATCGCTCAATTCTATGAAAATGAAATTTCTGATAATGCTTTCTTCCCTGATTTTAGCGGCTTCACAGCTTCAGGCAAAAAATAGCGAAGTGCTTACTTTTGATAAAAACGAAACCAAAAAAAATGGCCTTCCGCGCAATTTTCGCGATCTTTCCGAGTTTGGCTTGAATGCAATTGCCAGTGCGCAATTTAGTGAAAAAGAGCTGCAAGCAATTCGTGCAAAATTTCCTGACGAAGAAATAATAATCGTTGATTTAAGGCGTGAAAGCCATGGTTTGATTAATGGTTTACCAGTCAGTTGGCGTGAAAAATTTGATAGCTCAAATGCCGGCAAAACGGTTAAGCAAATTATTTCTGACGAGGAAGAGCGCTTTAATTTGGTAAAAAAAGATAAAAAAATTATCGTTAATAAAATCCTCGAGAAAGACAAAGAAAACGGCTGGTACGAGTCGCTTAAGCCAGAAAGTATTGAGGTTTTCAGTGCAACAACTGAAGAAAATTTAGCGAAGAAGAATGGATTTTTTTACAAAAGATTCGTAGTGCAAGATCATGCCAAACCAGATGACAAGCAGATGCAAGAGATGCTGAAGTTTTTGCTTAATCTTCCCGCTAACAAAAAAATTTATGTTCATTGCGCCGCTGGAAAGGGTCGTACAACTACGCTTTTGACGTTTTATGACATTCTTAAAAATGGCCATGAATTGACCTTGGAGGAGATCATAAAAAGACAGTATAAAATCGGCGGTTCTAATCTTTACGAAGTGGAAGATGACGAGCCGAAATGGCGCAGCGATCTGGCTAAAGAAAGAGTTGAGATGCTACAAAAATTCTACAACGAGAATCGCGGAAGGTTGAAATAGGCGCCAACTTTTTTCTAAAAGACTTTAGCGATCTCATCCAATAAGCCATTACGTCCAACTTTTTTTGAGTTTGGAATTTGATATCCGCCGTAAAAAATTAAATCTTGCGGCAGTTGGTGACTGAAGCCCAGAACAAGTAATCCCATATTGTGATGACCAGAATACCAATCGGTAAGTAAGCTAAATTTTTTGTTAATTGGTTGTTCAATTGCGCCAATTGCACAAATTGTTTCTTGTCCAAAAACTTGTTTTGTGCCATAACTTGCTCCACCGGTGAAGCGCGTTTGGCTTGCTGGCGCAACTGCGCTTAAAGTTGCATAAGTCCAGTTTCCCGCACCATTTCCTTGCAGCGAAAATGGAATCATTGATCCAAAAGTTAATTTTGGTTTAAAGGAGTTATTGGCAAGGTTGGTTGAGTTTTTAAAGCCAAGACCAAGCGCAACATTTTTTGAAGCGGGTGAAGCCAAGGTTAAACAAAGTAGCATCGATCTCGGTGCTGTCGCTAACGCCGTGCGCGAAATAATTCGTAGTGTTTAGATATTGGCCGGATCTTTGCTGCGAAATTGCGACTCATGCTGCAGAAAATTTTTGTTTTTTGGAGTGATGTCGGCAGAGGGAACGTTAAAGATAGTTTGCTGCGCAATGGCTTGGCTGTAAAACAAAAAGCATGTCAAAAAAGATAAAGCCGCGATAAACCTATTCATAATTCTAAAAACATTACGTAAGCATCAACATGGCCCAAATCCTTGTGTTGAAATGCTTTAGGCAGAGTGCCAATAATTTTAAATCCCAGTGACTGCCACAGCAAAACCGCCGCCTGGTTGGTTGCAACAACGAAGTTAAATTGCATCGCTTGGAAACCAAGTTTCCTTGCCGTTTTGATTGAGTGAAGGCCTAGAGCTTTACCAATTCCCATTTTGCGGAAATTTTTATCAACAATGTAGCTTGCATTTCCAACGTGTGAGCCGCGCCCTTCGCGGTTTGGTTTGATCAAGTAAGCGCCGCAGATTTTTCCGTCATTTTCAGCAACAAAAGTTTTTGCTGATTTATCGAACCATTTTTTGCGCGCCGATTTTTCATCAGAGCCATCTTCATTAACGTAGGTGTCTCCGTCATCAATGACAGCTTGGAAGATGCGCCAGATCTCGTTGAAATCACTTTTTTTGGCGCGGCGAATTTTAAGAGGAGAGGAGTTTTTCAACAACTAGCGCAGCAATTTTGCGGTTTCTTCATGACCCTTTCTTTCTGCTAGGCTAAGCGCAGTATCGTTGTTGATGTCTAGTGCATCTTTATTTGCACCGGCTTTGAGCAGAAGCTTCACAACTTCGTTGCGGCCTTGATCTGCGGCGTAATGCAAGCAAGTTCTTTTGTAGCGCAAACCGTGAACACTTACGTTAGTTCCAGCATCGATCAACATTTTTGCAATTTCGTTATAGCCGCGCGTTGCAGCAAAATGAAGGGCGCTCCAGCCATCTTGTTTAGTTAGTGCGTTAACATCGGCGCCAGCTTCCAAGAGTTTTTCAACGATTTCGATTTGATTATTTTGTGCGGCGATATGCAGCGGATAGGTTCCGTGTTCGTCAATTTGATTAACGCCGGCGCCATTTTCAATTTCCGTTAGAACCGTTTTAAGATTTCCGCTTTCAATTGCTTTTAGAAAATCTGCTTTACTCATGACCGCTTGTTTGATTAGTGATTTAGCTAGCTGCTGCCGAGCATTGACGCCCAACTTGCGAACCAACTTTGAAAGATCTGCCAGATTTTAAATCATCGATAATTTTTAAGAAATTCTCCGACGTTAAATCTTCAACAAAATCATCATTGATTTGAACCATCGGAGCGTTGACGCAAGCGCCTAAACACTCAACTTCTTTCAAAGTAAAAAGTCCATCAGCGGTGGTTTGATCCATTGTGATGCCCAACTTCTTTTCACAATCTTTGATGATCTGATCAATGCCGCGAAGCATGCAAGGCGTGGTTTTGCAGAATTGCAGAAGATATTTCCCAACCGGTTTTAGGTTGTACATCGTGTAAAAACTGGCCACTTCATAAACTTTAATTTCAGGCATTTCCAAAATTTTAGCGATGGTTTCAATCGCATCTTTTGAAACCCAATTATCGTTTTGGCGCTGCGCCAAATCTAGCAGCGGCATTACTGCTGATTTTTTGCGATTGGATGGATATTTCGCTAAAATTTTTTGAATTTGCTTTTGGTTTTCTTCGCTGAACTGAAACATTTTTTGTAAAATTTTTATTTAACCTTGCGCCAAACTGCTCTTTTCGCAGCGAGCAAAATCGCAAACAAAATGGCCAAGAAAATCATTGTGCGCACGCCCATTTTCTTACGCGCTTCCATTTCTGGTTCGGCGGCAAATTGTAAGAAATTTGTAATGTCGATGGCCATTTGTTCCTTAGTTGCAAAGGTTCCGTCTTTATATTCAACCTGCCCATCATCAGTAATTGGGGCTGGCATCGAGATTTGACGGCCTTCAAAGTAAGGGTTGTAATTTTTTCCTTCTGCCATCTCAAAGCCGTCAGGAGCGTCGACAAAGCCAGTAAGCAGCGAATAAACATAGTTTGCGCCATCGTGACGAGCTTTAACAATCAGCGATAAATCTGGTGGATAAGCACCGCCATTTGCCGAGCGGGCCGCTTGCTCGTTTGCGTAAGGACCAACGAATTTATCTGAAGGCAGGCCAGGGCGCTCAAACATTTCGCCATCATCATTTGGACCATCGTTGACAGAAGCTTCTGCAGCGATTTTTTTAACTTCTTCTGGCGTGAAACCAATTTCTTCCAAATTGCGATAAGCCACGCGGTTCAAGCTGTGGCAGGCTGAGCAAACTTCTTTGTAAATTTGATAACCACGTTGTGTTGAAGCGCGATCGAAGCGACCGAAAAATCCATCAAATTCCCATTTCAGCTGTTTTGGATGAAGTGCGGTTGTTGAAAGCACATCGCCTTCATGCGCGCCAGAATTGGCGAAAGCGAGGGTTGGGATGAGGAGGAGAGTTAAAAAAAGTTTTTTCATTTTTTTGGTTTTTCAAAAATGCTGGGCGGAGTTTGTATTAATTGCTAAATGTTTGATTAAATTTTCACCCTCATCCCAACCCTCTCCCCTCAAGGGAGAGGGAGCTCTTACGAAATTTTGTTTAGCTTTTTTAGTTTAACAAAAACTCGATTGAAACCCCCTCTCCCTTGAGGGGAGAGGGTTGGGGTGAGGGTGAAATTGCGCTATTTAAATTTATAAAAAATTTTCTCAAAATCGACGACCTTCTCGTCAGCGATTTTAACGCCTTCTTTGGTCAAAATTCCAATTTTTTTATCAAGGCCGAAAGCGTATCCGCCTAAGCCGCCGTCAGATTTTACCACGCGGTGACATGGAACTTTCGGTGCGTTTGGATTGGCGCCAACAATTTGCCCAATTGCTTGAAAGCCTTTGGTTTTCAGCTTGCGCGCCAATTCGCCGTAGGTTGTCACTTTGCCTTTCGGAATTTCACAAAGCAGTGCGTAAACCTTATTTTTATCAATCATTTGCTAATGCTTCGATTGAAAATGTGCGTCGATTGATTCTGGCAGTGGCAAAGTTTTTTCAAATTTTGGCAGTTGCGGCAAAATGATTAAGAAGTAAGCGTAGTAATAAAAGGTTGCTGCGCGCGAAGCCCAGATATACCAGCCTTCTGCAGGCGATTTACCCAAATATCCCAAGAAAACGAAATTGATGATAAACACCCAAAAGAATTTTTGGAAAAGTGGGCGATAGGCGCCAGATCTGATTTTGCTGCGATCCAAATAAGGTAAAAAGAAAAGCAAAGCAATTGCACCAAACATCATCAACACGCCGCCAAGCTTATCTGGCACAGCGCGAAGAATTGCGTAAAACGGTAAGAAATACCATTCCGGAACGATGTGAGCTGGCGTCACCATTGGGTTGGCAGGGATGTAGTTGTCGGGATGGCCCAGTGCGTTTGGATAGAAAAAGAGGAAATATCCAAAAACCAAAAAGAAACCAACAAAGCCGACCATGTCTTTGATAGTGAAGTAAGGATGGAATGAGATCGCATCTTTTTTGCTTTTAATTTCAACGCCAGTTGGGTTGTTTGAGCCAGAAACATGTAGGGCGGCAAGGTGCAGAAAAACAATTCCAACGATTACGAAAGGCAGCAAAAAGTGCAAAGAGAAAAAGCGATTTAGCGTTGGATTATCCACCGAAAATCCACCCCAAAGCCAAGTGACAATTGATTCGCCAACGACAGGAATCGCTGAGAAGAGGTTGGTGATTACGGTTGCGCCCCAGAAGCTCATTTGTCCCCAAGGCAAAACATAACCCATGAAGGCTGTGGCCATGGTCAGCAAGAAAATGATGATGCCAAGCCACCATAAAAGTTCGCGCGGAGATTTATATGAGCCGTAGTAAAGCCCGCGAGCGATGTGGGCGTAAAGCGCAAAGAAAAACATCGAAGCGCCAACGGCGTGAATGTAGCGAATCAACCAGCCATAATTGACGTCACGCATGATGTGCTCAACCGAGTCAAAAGCTAGTTTAGTGTTGGCGGCGTAGTGCATCGACAAAAATAATCCGCTCAAGATTTGTACAACTAAAGCGATGCCAGCAATTGATCCAAAGTTCCACCAGTAGCTTAGATTTTTTGGGTAAGGGTGCTTGAATAAAGTGTTTTCAAGCGAGGCAATAATCGGCAAGCGATCATTGACCCATTTGGCGATTTTTGATTTTTCGGTGATTGACTTGTCGAAGTCGTTTTGAATGTGATTTGACATGCTCTAGCCGATTTTAATCGTTTTTTCGTTGATGAATTCGTAAGGTGGAACTTCTAAGTTTTTTGGCGCTGGGCCTTTTCTGATGCGCGCCGAAGTGTCGTATTGCGAACCGTGGCAAGGGCAGAACCAGCCTTTAAATTCGCCTTGTCCGCCAATTGGAACGCAACCTAAATGCGTGCAAATTCCAACTGTAATTAGCCATTCTTCTTTTCCGGCCTTAACGCGATCTGAATCTGCTTGCGGGTCGCGAAGTTCGGCAAGATCAACTTTTTGCGCCGCTTCAATTTCTTCTTTAGTGCGGCGTTTGATAAAAATTGGTTTGCCGCGCCACATTACTTTTTTCTCTTCGCCAAGTTTGATGTTGGAAATATCAACCTCAACCGAAGCTAGAGCAGCAACGTCTTTAGATGGATTCATGCTGTCAACAAAAGGTAAAATCGCACAAGCTGCACCAAGGCCAGCGGTTGCATAGGCGGCACCGGTAAGCAATTTACGACGGCTTTCGTCCTTTGGGAAGTCAGTCATTTTTAAAAAAAATTGGATGGATTTTTATTCGTAAAAAACGGCGCGCTTTATGATTCGCCAAGTGAATTTATCAACCCGGATTTTTCACTTTCGAATTAAGAAAAATGCCGCGAAAAATCTGGCAAAATCTCAATTAAAAATAATCAACATGACGATTCTAAAAATTAAAAAACTTGAGCACGGAAAAGATTTACCTTTGCCAAAATATGAAACCTCAGGAAGTGCTGGAATGGACCTTCAAGCCGCAATTGACGAACCAATTACCATCAAACCAGGCGAAGTGAAATTAGTAAAATGCGGAATTTCCATCGCCCTTGAAAAAGGCTTCGAAGCTCAAGTACGCCCGCGTTCGGGACTTGCGCTTAAAAACGGCATCACAGTTTTAAACTCGCCTGGAACCGTTGATTCAGACTATCGCGGCGAAGTTTGCGCGATTTTGATTAATCACTCGAGCGTTGATTTCACGATCACCCGCGGAATGCGAATCGCGCAAATGGTTATTGCGCGCCACGAACAAGCACATGTTGTGCTGGTGGAAGATCTAGATGAAACCACACGCGGCAGCGGTGGGTTTGGAAGCACTGGCCAGTAGTTAATCGCAGTCGGTCTAAATCACGGTCGTCATCCTTGAACAGTGCCGTCATCCTTGAATTGCTTTAGCAATTCGAGGATCTCGTGCGTTTAGCCGATGAACAAAACAAGATCCTCGGTCGCTTTGCGCCCAAGGATGACGAGTCTGTTTTCGCCCTTTCGCTGGGCCTTTATGCGGGGCAGAGTTTGCAACTCTGATCCACTCGTTCATGCAAAATAGTTCAAAATTCTCGGTTGAGTTTTTGCATGAACGTTGCGGGCGAGATTACAAATCCCGCCCGAGCGCAGAGTTTGATTTAACTTCAGAGTTTTACAAAAACTCGGTAAAGCTCCCTCTCCCTTGAGGGGAGAGGGCTGGGGTGAGGGTGATTTAACTTATTTATGACTCTAAACGATTCGCAAAAACAGCGCTATTTACGCAACATAATCCTCCCCGAAATCGGCGAGCAGGGCCAGCAGCAGCTTGCGCGCGCGCGAGTTTTGGTGGTTGGCGCGGGCGGCCTTGGCTCACCAGCTTTGTTTTATTTAACTGCAGCTGGAGTTGGAAATATCGGCGTAGTTGATGATGATGTGGTCGAGCTTTCAAACCTACAGCGCCAAGTGTTACACGCTGAGGAAAATATCGGTGAAAAAAAAGTTGAAAGCGCAAGAAAGAAGCTGCTGGCGCTTAATTCTGAATTAAATCTAAAAATTTACGACCAGCGCGCGAATCGCGATTCTCTAAGGCAAATCGCTGCTAATTATGATTTTATTTTGGATGCAACCGACAATTTTCCAACGCGTTTTGTCATCAACGAAATTTGCCACGAGTTGCAAAAACCCCTAATTTTTGCGGCTGTAAAAGGATTTTTAGGGCAGGTTGCAGTTTTTAAATCTTACGAAAAAGCAAGTCCGTGCTACGCTTGTTTCAATCCAAACATCGTTGGCGATGATTTTTCTTTACCGCTTTTTGAGAAAGGAATTCTCGGATCAGTAGCTGGCACAATCGGCGCCCTGCAAGTAACCACGGCCATCCGCGAGATTTTACAAATTGGTGAAAGCCTGGTTGGAAAAATCCTCATCTTCGATTTTTTAAAAAACGATTTCCGCAAAGTTTCGCTGAAAAAAAATCCAAGTTGCAAAATTTGTAACCACTGAATTAAAACGCCGCGCTCTTTTTGGCGTAGGTTTTGGCGGGACAACCGCTTTTCTTTTTGCCTGAAATTCATGGCGGGGTAGCTCCAGGTTTAGAGCGGTGAGCTTTAGCTCATAAAACGCGAAAGCGTTTTAAGCGAAAAACGGGTAGCGGCTGCGCCGATACCCAGTCGTGAGTCGTCTTCGAGCTTTGCTCGAAAAGCGACGAAGCGTGTTCTGGGGGAATTATTCATGGCGGGGTAGCTCAGTCGGTAGAGCAGCGGGATCATAATCCGCGTGTCGGGGGTTCGATCCCCTCTCCCGCTACCAACCTCTTATTGGGTGGCAGACCAAATTTTTGCTTTTTCTCACTCAAAAAACAAAAGTTTGTTAAAAAGTTGGAACCGCTTTCAACTTTTTAACACGACATTTACTAAATTTGCGTAAGCAAATTTAATTGAGGACAGGTGGCCGAGTGGTCAATGGCAACAGACTGTAAATCTGTCCGCGCAAGCGTTCGCAGGTTCAAATCCTGCCCTGTCCACCACTCTTAAACAAATTTGCTTTCAGCAAATTTGAGAAAAATTGAGTTGCTGCGCACGAAATAAATTCGTGCATTCGCAACAAGATCTTTTTGACTAGATAAATTCTAAAAATGCGGAAGCATTTTTAAGTCTACGCGGGTGTAGCTCAACGGTAGAGTTCCAGCCTTCCAAGCTGGCCGTGAGGGTTCGATTCCCTTCACCCGCTCCATTCCCTGTCGGGTGCTCGGTCATGGCATCGCTTTCAGCGATTGCCGTTTTTACTAAAAAAAGCCGTTAAGGCTTTTTTCTTAACGTAAAAACTCCCTTCACCCGCTCCATTTCCTTCTACATCATTTCTCCTCATGGAAGACTCAGAAAAATACGAAGATCCCAAGGATGCTCACAAAAAATTTGAGAATCAGAAGAAGAAGGAAAAATACGAAAAAGAGAAAGACGACAAAAAAGAAAAGCCAAAGTCTTACTGCCTAAAGTATGGCGACGAAAAGTTGGTGTTTGTTGCTGGTGATTCAAAAGGAATTCTAAGCGCTTCCGGTAAGGAATATCCCGTTTTTGTTCGTGAAAAAGTTTTGACCTCCGGAGAATGGAAAGCCTACGAAAAGCAGATAGATAAAGCTTTGGAAAGCGGCAAACACGCTGCGAAAAAAGCCGAAGATGGCGTGAAAATTATCAAAAAATTAGAAGGAAAAGATAAGGGCAAAGACTGGGTTGTTGCGGGTGGAAGCCTTGTGATGATTGAGCTAAAAGTCTTTGGCAAAATTCCTGGAAGTGGTGAAGAAGTCTGGGATTGGAGAGCCGTTGGCGTACGCGATGATTCTCAGGCCTGCGCCTTTTTTCTTGAGGGTTTAAGCGAGGCTCACGTCGGAAGTAAGTTGAGTGATCTTTGTGTTAGAATTGAGGAAGATTTGTTGGACCTACCAAAGGCCGAAAAAGTTGAAAAATATAGCGTTGAAAACTTAAAGAAAAAATCTGTCGGCAAGTATGTCTGAAAATAAGTTGAGTAGGCTGATAATTCTTGGCGCTGGCGCTTCGGTTGAGTGTGGTTTTTATCCAACGGGTGCGCAGTTTGCTCAGGTGGTTAGGAGAATTTGGGAAAGCAACAAAGGTTCACAAGATTTTTTACAAAATCCGAATTTTCGCTACATGGAGAATTTTTTGCTTAGCAATCATGCAAGCATCGATTCGCATATCTCTTACATTGATAACGAAGAAGAAAAAAATTTTCTTAAAGCTTTGATTGTTTCAATAATCCTGGCTTCGACTGCTTACAGCGCGCTTCGCAAAGATTTCGAAAACAATTGGTATCACGAGCTTGCAAAGCTGATTTTCCCTACTGTTTCTAGAGAAAAATCTAACCAAGAAAGATTGGATTTGATTGAAGAAAATCTGAAATTTTTACACATCATTACCTTCAATTACGATCTTTCCCTAGAGCTCTATTTGCTTGAGCGAGCAAAGAGTTTTTTTAAGCAAGAAGACGAAGAAAATTTAGAAAGTTTTTTGAAGAAACTTAGAGCAAAAATTTATCATGTTTATGGCTGCGTATCTTCGACGGAAAAAGAAATAATCGGTATATTTGAGTCAAGAAAGGGAACTATTCTTGGTGAGATGACCTACTCTTGGAAGAATGAGTTTTATGACGACGCTAGTGGAAAAGTTTATCTAAGGAACAATAGTGGTGGTGGAATTGATATGGGGCAGAGGATTGGATTTTTTGCCGCGCAAGATGAAAGGTGGATTTCCAGAGCTCAGGCAGAAAAGTTATTAAAATACGACAACATTCAGCACTTGCCTAGAAACTTTATCGACGTTGAGGAGCCAAATCACTTCTCCAGTTTCTCTAATTTTCTAAAAAGTTTTGAAGCAGATTATTCAGTTCAGCCTTGGGAAACTTATCACAGAGATGCTTTGTTAAAAATGTTTCTAAAGCAGTCGGAAAGTTTATTAAAAAATGAAGATATTTTAAGTAGAATTAAAGTGATTGGCGAAGACAGAAGGGTTGCGACTGAAGCAAAAAATGAAGACCCAGAACTTGATAAAATAACTTTAAGAGAGGGTGGTGCGTGGGATATCCTCTACGTTATTGGTTATGGTTTTGATCGACTTAATAACGAGCGTTTGAAATTAAGGGATGATTATAGCGGTCGAAAGAAATACTTGCGATGGGGAAGTGGTTGTTATGTCACTAATTTTGATGGAAATAAGAAGCTGGAAAGAAGAATTTACGAAGAATTGTCTCGATCAGATATACGATCAAATGTTGTTGTGATGAAGCATCACAGTACTCAATGGAAGATACCAACTAGAATATCTAAGCTTTCCGCCAGTAATTCATTAAGGTCTGAGTTCGATTTTTTTGAAGCACCTTACATCAGTCGTTCTGTCATAACGCAAGGAGGCGTGGAGCCATTTGAGTATTTCGAAGTTTTATCGAGATCGAACTGAGACATTCCTCACCCCCATGGAAACCCTAACCCATCTCCCCCTCCACTCCACCATCCCCAGCCTAACCGTCGTCGCCCTCTACTTCCTTGTCCTCTTCTACCTCGGCTTTCGCGGCTTCAAAAAAACCAAAACCTTCGGCGACTACATCATTGGCGGTCGAAAACTTGGCGCGTTGGTTGGTGCCCTAAACGTTGGTGCGTCAGACATGAGCAGCTGGCTGTTGATGGGGCTTCCGGGGGCTTTTTATCTTTTTGGGTTCAACCAAGTTTGGATGGTTTTGGGCCTAATTTTGGGATCATTTTTAAGCTGGAGCCTGCTTGCGGTGCGGCTTCGCCTTGAGAGTGAAAAATTTGGCAACTCGCTGACAATTTCGCAATTTTTGTCGAATCGCTTCAACGACAAAAGCGGCGCGCTTGGCCTCACGCTTTCGGCAATCATCATTTTCTTTTTTACGATTTACATTGCCTCGGGATTTGTTGGCGGCGCGAAATTATTTTCGCAGTTTTTGCAAATTTCTTACCACAAAGCTCTGCTTTTTTCTTGCGTGGCAATTGTGCTCTACGCTCTTGTTGGCGGCTTTCTGGCCGTAAGTTGGGCGGATTTATTTCAAGGGCTGCTGATGCTTTTTGTTCTGCTTTTTGCACCAATTTACATTTTGCTAAATTCCGATTTGGAAGTTTTTTGGCAAAGCCTGCAAGCCGCTTCCACTCATCATCTAGACCCATTTTACCAACTTAATTTTTGGGCAATTTTGGGCTCGCTTTCTTGGGGACTTGGATATTTTGGCCAGCCGCACATCATCTCCAAATACATGGCAATTAAGGGCCCGCGCCAAATTAACTTGGCGAAAAAAATTTGTTTAAGTTGGATGTCGCTTTCAATGCTTGGGGCGGCAAGCGTTGGCATCATTGGCTTTGTCTACTTCCTGCCACAAAAACTTGCTGAGCCAGAAACGGTTTTCATTGCGCTGACTTCAAAAATTTTTCATCCAATTTTTCTTGGCCTTTTCATCGCCGCAATTTTGGCAGCAATCATGAGCACAATTAACGCGCAAATCATCATCTGCGCCAGCGCTTTGACGCAGGATTTTTACCAAAAATTTTTCCACAAAAAAGCCAGCGATTCTCAAATGTTAAATGCGAGTCGAGCCTTTGTGCTGTTGGTTGCGCTAGCTGCCCTGGCAATTGCCTGGGATGAAAATTCTTCTGTGCTTGCTTTGGTTGCACGCGCTTGGGCTGGGCTTGGAGCGGGGATTGGCCCAGTAATTATTTTTGCACTTTTTTCAAAAAAAGTCACAAAAAACGCCGCATTTTGTGGCGTGATTTCTGGCGCAATTTCGGCATTAATTTTCAGCCAATTTAAATTTTTTTCTTACGAAATTTTGCCGGCATTTTTGCTTTCAAGCGCAGTGATTTTTTTGGTTAGTTTTGTTGATTTTTTAAGAAGAAAAAATTTCCGCGATTTTTAGGTTTTTTTAGGAATTTTTTGGCGAGCCTTCAGCCAAGAGGCTTGAAGTTGGTTGGATTGTGGCCGCCGCGGCCACAATCCAAAAATTCCCGTCTTTTTTGTGCGTCATTTTTGATCTGATTTTTTGAGTGATTTTGTGTTGATTGATTGAATTTGTATTTTTCACCCTCACCCCAGCCCTCTCCCCTCAAGGGAGAGGGAGTTCCA
>JBIKKP010000008.1:0-46041 GCA_044360285.1 Rickettsiales bacterium | reverse complement strand
TGCGCAAGAAAAATTAGAAAATTTGCCAAAAAATTTCCTGGCGCAGAGGCTTTTGCAGCTAAACAACTTGCAACGCTACATGATTTCGCCAGCGAAAATAGTTGAGCAAATGCAGGAAAAATTTTTTACGCTGACAAAAAATTTCACTTTTTTTCCCGCTGAAATTTTGGCAAAAAAGAATCAGCAGCTAGCAGTTTTAAAAATTTCCAATGATTTGCTTTTACAAAAAATCTCTGACGAAAGCAAAAAAATAGAAAGCGCCATTAATGCACTAAAATCGCGGCTTAATGACTTTTTAACCAAAGAAGAAAAACACTTAAAATCTTTAGAAAAATTACTGATTTCAAATCACTATCACGAAATTTTGAAACGTGGTTTTTGCGTAATTAAGGATGAGAAGAATCATTTAATTTCTTCTGTTTTACAAGTTTGTGCAAAGCAAAATCTAACAATTGAAATGCACGACGGAAGCCTGCAAGCAGAGGCTTCGTCAAATGCCAAATTTTTAAACTCATGATAAAAACCCCAAAATTTTGGCTGAAAAAAAATCTCATTTCTTACGCACTTCTGCCTTTTGGATTTCTCTATTTACTTGGCGCGTTCGTAAATAATTTTTTCACCAAAACTTATAGAATTTCTAAGCCAGTAATTTGCGTTGGAAACCTTATTGCTGGGGGTTCGGGCAAGACCCCAACAGCAATTGCGCTTGGAAAAATTCTCAAAGAAATCGAGCCAAATTTTGCTTATTTGAGCCGTGGCTACATGTCTGATGGTTCGCAATTTTTATTGCTGCAAAAAGAAGATAATCGCAAAGCGCAGGAAGTTGGCGATGAGCCAATGCTTTTGGTTGAGGCCGCTCCAACATTTGTTTCGCGTAATCGTGCTTTCGGTGCAAAAATGCTTGATGAAAATTATGGAGTTAACCTTGTTGTGCTTGATGATGGCATGCAAAATAATTCACTATTTCGCGATTACACAATTTTGGTTATTGATGCAAAAATTGCTTTTGGTAATGAATTTCCAATTCCTGCCGGACCAATGCGTGAAAGGCTTGAAAGTGGATTAAAAAAAGTTGATTTGGTGGTTGTTATTGGTGAGTTAAACGATTATTTGCGGCAAAAATTGGTCGGTAAAAAAATTGTCACGTCGCATATTTTTCCAAAAAATTTATCAGCCTTCCAAGGCAAGAAATTATTGGCTTTTTGCGGTCTTGCTTATCCGCAAAAATTTTTCGATTTGCTTACAAAAAGCGGTTTGAATGTGGTTGCCACAAAATCTTTTGGCGATCATCATAAATATAAAATTTCTCATCTAGAAGAAATTTGCCAAGTTGCTGAAAGTCTTGGTGCGCAGCCGATTGCAACCAAAAAAGATTGGGTAAAATTTCCAAGAAATTTCCAAGAAAAAATTGCTCATCTCGATATCGAATTGAGATTTGATGACGAGACTTTGCTTAGGTCCGAGCTGAAAAAACTTCTCAAATGTTAAAAAATTTTCTTAAAAAAATTCGTTATCTAATCGAAATTTTAATCGTTCGATTTGCTTTATTTTTCTTTTGCGTAATTGGCGTTAGAGCTTCGTCCAACTTGGCATCAAGTCTTGCTCGTTTTATTGGAAAAAAACTTAAAGTTCACCAGCTTGCTTACAAAAATTTAAGCAATGCTTTGCCAGAATTATCGGAAAAAAAGAAGGGAGAAATTCTTGATGATATGTGGGATAATCTTGGCCGAATCGTTGGTGAGTTTCATCATATCGGCACAACGCCACTAGAAAAAATTGAAGAATTTGTAAATTTTTCTGCCGAATCAAAGGCAAATTTAGAAATGATAAAAAGCTTGGGGAAGGGCGGAATCATTATCTCGGCGCATATCGGTAATTGGGAAGTTGGTCCAAAAATTTTTCTCAAACATGGTTTGAACGTGAGTACAGTTTATCGCCCACTTAACAATCCTTACGTTGAAACAATTACCGCTAATTTGCGCGGTGTTGAGCTGATTGAGAAAGGCACTGCGGGCAGCAGAAAAATTGTTGAAACCATCAAAGCGGGCGGATTTGTTGTAATCATGGCTGACCAAAAAATCAGCGAGGGCGAACCGGTAAAATTTTTTCACGCTAACGCTATTACAGCTACCTCGGTTGCGCGTATTGCGTTAAAATATGATATTCCAATTATTCCGGCGCGTTCAATTCGTCACGGACGTCAATGTAGCTTTACGGCAACAATGGAAAAACCGCTTGCAATGCAAAGAAGTGACAACCTTAATTTTGACATTTTGCACCTCACTAGACAAATCAACATCAAGCTTGAAAGCTGGATTCGCGAGTATCCATCCCAGTGGTTTTGGGTGCATGACCGTTGGAAATAAAATTAAAAACTAACTGAAAAATACATGAAAACTCTTCGTCAAATTTTTGTCATTTCTTCCCTAATTTTGGCCAGCTCTTGTGCCATGATGTTTAACGACGACAAAGACCAAGTGACGATTGGCAGCTCTCCAGCTGGTGCTGATGTTTTTATTGATGGAAAAAACTACGGAAAAACTCCAGTGACTCTTACGCTAAAAGCCAAGAACCAAACCGCGACAGTGACAAAAGAAGGATATGGCTCGGCGCAGGTGAAACTTGAGGCTTGGGCGGCAATGAAAAATGGTAAATGCGTTGCGGATGCAATGGGAACCATGTTGATTATTCCTTACTATTCCTTGGTTTGGTCGGGAAAATGTAATCAGTTCAAAGAAAAAGAATACATGGTGACAATCCCTTATCTTGGTGCTCGCGCGGGAAATATGGATGGAAGATCAATGGTTGGCTTGGGGCAAAATCCAGCAGCAATGAATAATTATTATTATAACGGTGCGGCTAACGGAGCTTCTGAAATGGCGCCTGCAAATCGTCCTGCTGCAAGATATTAAGTTTTTAAGTGAATTACAGATTGTGGGCCTCGTTGCGCGTTTGCATATGCGACGAGGCCCATTTTTTTAGATCATCCCGTCTTTAATCACTACGTTGCGATTGGCCTTTTTTGCCAGCTCAAGATTATGCGTCACCAGCAAGCAGCCAATGTTATAGCTTTGTGTTAGCTTAAAAATTAATGAAAAAATTTTCTCAGAAAGTTCGGAATCCAGATTTCCAGTAGGTTCGTCAGCAAGAATGATCGCTGGTTTAGTGATAAGGGCGCGAGCCAAAGCCACACGCTGTTGCTGGCCACCAGAAAGTTGTGAAGGTTTGTGATGCAACCTATCTTGCAGCTCAACTTCAGTTAAAATTTTCTCTGCTTCGACTAGCGCATCTTTCATTGATTTTCCCTGAATTAGCAAAGGCAAAGCGGCATTTTCAATTGCTGAAAATTCAGCAAAAAGGTGATGAAATTGGTAAACAAATCCAACACGATTTTTGCGAATTTCGCTGCGAGTTTTATCATCAGCGTTTGAGGCATTAACGCCATCAACAAAAATCTCGCCGGTGCTTGGGGTATCAAGCAATCCGGCGATTTGCAAAAGCGTGGTTTTTCCTGATCCAGAAGGTCCAGTTAAAGCAAGGAGTTCGCCTTTTTTTACCTCAAGATTTACGTTCTTTAATGCGGCAATTTCTTGCTCACCTTGCGTAAAAATTTTGGTGACGTTTTTTAAAGCGAGAGCCGACATTTATTTTTTACGTTTTTTGCGTGGCGCGTCGTCTTCATCTTCGTCATCATAATCAAAATCATCATCTTCTTCGTCGCTGTCTTCATCTTCTTCCTCTTCTTCCGAGTCTTCATCTTCGGAATCTTCATCGTCGCCCTTAGATTTAGAGGTGATGTCGTCGAAATCGTCGAACTCGTCTTTTTGCATGACCTTTCCTTCGGCGTTGAGTTTGTCTTTTGCGGTTGAAATTACTTTATCTTTCGCTTCATCAAAGCTTAGGCCATAGACAACTGAGTATTCGCTAGCAAGGCGATAAATCGCAGTTTCGTAAATAATGCGCTCAGAGTAAGATCTTTCGCTATCTTCAATGTCGCGGGTTAAATCGCGCAAAACTTCGGCAAGCAAAGTGATGTCGCCAGAATTGATTTTTGTTTCATATTCTTGAGCGCGGCGTGACCACATGCCTTTTAATTTTTTGACACCGCTGCGTAAAATCACAAAAACTTCATCAACTTGCGATTTAGAAATCAATGGACGCAAGCCAATTCTGCCAGCGCTGGTAGTTGGAATTTTGATGGTGAGTTTTTCTCTCTCAAAATACATCAAATAGCAGCTTAGTTCCTGATCAAGAATTGAGGTTTTTTCGATCTCAACAATTTTTCCAACGCCGTGTGATGGATAAACCGCATAGTCACCGACCTTGAAGGTGACTTTGTTGGAGCGGTTTTCGTATTTGCGTAGGAAAATTGATTTTGTTGGAAGTGGCTCAGCTTTTTGCAGCTTTTGCTCTTCTCTGTTTTTGGAATTTTTGGCCAAAATCACTTTGGCAAGAGATTGCTTAGGTTCGGCTTTTTGTTCAGTTTTTTTGGTGCTGATTTTTTCTATTTTTTTCGCTGCTTTTACTTCTTTTTTTGCAACAACTTTAGCTGCTTTTTTTGGCAGAACTTTTTTTACCACTTTTTGTGGAGCTGGCTTTTTTACAGCTTTTTTCTCAATTTTTTTTGCGACAATTTTTTTAGCCGGAAGTTTTTTACTAGCAGCTTTTGTAGCGGTTTTAGTTGGTTTTTT
Source organism: Rickettsiales bacterium (assembly GCA_044360285.1). Taxonomy (GTDB): domain Bacteria; phylum Pseudomonadota; class Alphaproteobacteria; order Rickettsiales; family UBA1997; genus UBA2645. The sequence goes on along the minus strand of JBIKKP010000008.1, from coordinate 41,350 downwards.
TGGCGTAACTTTTGGTGCAGTTTTTTTAGCAGCGACTTTTTTTACAGCTGGTTTTTTAGTAGCTTTTGTTTTTGCTTTTGGCACTGGTTTCTTAGCTTTTTTTGCAGGCATAAAATTTGTTTGGTTATTTGAATATAAGGGTTTCGCGCAGGATTTATGCTATTTAACTTCAAGCAAGATTTTTTTAAAAAAAACATTCTCATTTAAAAAAGTAAAAATAGCGTTTTTACAATTCATTTCGCTTCTAATCGTTGAGGCTCTAGGCTCAAAATCGAGTCACCAAAAACAAAATTCCTTGAAAAAGAACTTAAAAAAACTTCCCAAACTAGACGGGCATTACCTGTCTTCGCTTGTTGAATCGCTTATTGAGCACAGGTTATTCAAGCCAGTTGTCACCTTGATAATCCTTACTTTTTTGCTTTTTCGTGCCGTTGAATATGGGCAAAACCTTTTTGCTGACTATCGCGAAAAGCAAGAAAATCAGCGCCTGACAACGCCAGTTGTTGTCAATATCTCGGGTTCTGGAGTAAATTTTGATATTGATGAAGAGCAGGTTTTTGAACATCGCTTCAAATCGGGTGACACAATGTTGAAGGTGTTGCTAAATGTCGGTGCGCCCGAGCAAGACGTTTTTGCAATTTTGGCGGCAATGAAAAAAGTTCATAACCTAAAAGATATTTCCAGCGGCGATCACATCATCGTAAAATATAAAGTAAAAATCGGCTACGACCCAGCAAAATCAAGTGATGGCGCCGATGTTGAACGTAAAGTTTTGGTTGAAAATGTCAGCTTTTCACCATCAAGCGAGAAGCAAATTGTTGTTTCGCGTCAAGCTGATGGCGAATATAGCGCTAAAGAAAAAGAGATCAAAACTATGCGCTACATTTCGCGCTATTACGGTACGATTAAAAACGGACTTTTTGTTGACGGTGTGCAGTCTGGAATTTCTCCAACCTCGATGATGAATATGATTAACCTCTATGGTTATGAACTTGACTTCCAGCGCGATCTTCATGGCGGTGATCGTTTTGAAATGTTGGTAGAAAGTTTTTATTCAGAAGATGGCAAAAAGTTGCGCGATGGCAATGTGCTTTTCTCCTCATTGATGCTGCAAAATCGCACCATCGAAATCTACATGCACAAGATCAACGGCAAGGTCGAGTATTTTGATGCTAAGGGAAATAGTGTGCGCAAATCATTGTTGCGTACTCCAATCAACGGTGCGCGCGTTTCTTCGGGTTTTGGCATGAGACGTCACCCAATTCTTGGTTATTCTAAAATGCATAAAGGAACTGATTTTGCCGCCTCAACTGGAACACCAATTCTTGCTGCTGGAAATGGTACAATTGTTCATTTTGGCGTGAAGGGCGGTTATGGAAATTATGTGCAAATCAAACATAGTGCTGAATATGCCACCGCCTACGGTCACGCCAGCCGCTTCAATCGCAAATTTCATCTTGGCTCAAAAGTGAAGCAAGGTGACGTAATTGCTTATGTTGGAACGACAGGAAGATCTACCGGCCCACATTTGCACTTTGAGGTTCTTTATCGCGGCAACCAAATCAATCCGTCGAAAGTTAAAGCAACTTCTGGCTTAAAATTATCTGGCAAAGAATTGACGCGCTTCGCCGCCTTGAAAGACGAAATCGATCGTTATCGCAAAAACATTCCAAATCAAATTCGTCGCTAGTTCATCACTTTCATGAAAATTTTTAACATTCTCTTTAATTTCAAAAAATCGGCGCATGACAACCAAATTCTTGGTGTGGAGCGCGCTTTCATCGACTACGCAAAATATCTGACGTTAAACGGCAATGAAGTTTTTTCCGTTGGCAAACCGAAAATGGTTTATAGCGAGCACGTTCGCAGAGTTGGTTCGCATTATTTTGAGCTTCCCGCTTTCAGTCAGGGCGATTTTTTTTCGATATTTCGTCTTGCTCATCTTTTTGTAAAATACCAAGCCGACGTAGCAATTTGTCACTCTGGCCGTGCTTTGTTTTTTGCGCGTTTGGCCCGTTTTTTTTCGCTCAAAAAATTTCCAATTATTGCAATTGATCACGGAATTAAGCCAAAAAAATTCCTTAAAGCTGATTTTGTTTTAACAGTAAATTCTCACTTTAGTCGTGAATTAATTGCCGCCGGAAAGCATAAAGATCGTGCGTTAGTCATTCCAAATATGATTGAAGTGCCAAAAGATTTTATGCCGCTTGTCAAACAAAAATTTCGCAAACCTATTCGACTTGGTTCGCTTGGGCGACTTTATCCAGAAAAGTTTTTTGAAAAAACTTTACAAGCGATGGCAATTTTGCGCGAGCGTGGAATTGAAGCAACTTATGTCATTGGCGGAGTAGGGCCAATGGAAGAGCCACTCAATAAATTGGCTCAGGAACTTGGTTTAGAAAATAACTTTAAAATCCTTGGCTGGACTGACGCCAAGCGTGAATTTTTTGACTCAATTGATATTTTTGTTTTGCCGTCTCTTGCCGAAACTTTTGGCATAGTTTTGCTTGAGGCCATGCTTTACTCTACGCCGCTTGTTTCTAGCAACTCTTGGGGTCCGGATGATATTATTGAGAACGAAATTAACGGGCTGAAGGTTTCAAAAGACGACCAGGAAAAAATGCCAACGTTGCTTGCTGATGCAATTCAGCGTTTGGTAAGTAATGAAGAATTTGCTCGCGCTATGGCTGCCAGGGCTTTTGAATGTTTCTTCAAAAATTATACTGCCGAAATCGTTGGCAAAAGGCTGCACGAAATTTGTGCGATGGCTATTGAAAAGGGGTGTGAGTAACCTCATAGCTGGGCGGAGTTTGTAACTCCGCCCACAGGTTCATGCAAAATATTCTCTCTGGCATGAACTTCCGGGCGGCATTACAAATGCCGCCCAGCAGCTAGTAAATGAGGCGCATGCTTCGACAGGCTCAGCATGACTCAGCTTTTTCCCCGCAAGCACAAAGGTAGTCATACTGAGCCTGTCGAAGTATGACGCTTAAGTTTCTTGCAACAAAAAACCCCGCCAGAACCGAAATTCTGGCGGGGTTTTTTTGTGAACAGAGTCCTTCGATTCTATTCGAATTTCACGTCAACTTTGGTGATTTTTTTGTTCAATCTTTTGAGCACTTCTTCCGAAACATCGAGACTGTCTTTGTAGAAAAGAGTTTGTGAAGCAGGAACAATAACGTCGAAATCATTTTCTTTTGAAAGGTCGGCAATGATGTCTTTTATCTTGTCATTAACTTTGCCCATACTCTCTAGAGAAGCTTTTTTTAGGCTGTTTTGTTTGCGATCGACGTAAGTTTTTAAGTCATCAACTTTTTTCTCAAAAGCGGCAGTTTCTTTTTCAAAAGCTTCAGCAGAAAGAACTGAACGTTTGCCTTCGATCTTTTTTTGTTCTGCTTCGAGAGTTTTTTGTTTAGTGCTAACTTCTTTTTGATATTCGTCTTGTTTTTTGCTGATTTTGCTTTGGATGTCGCGCATTGCGAGCGATTCTTTAACGATCTTTTCGACGTCAAGAATTCCAACTTTTCCAGCTTGAGCGTTGAACGAAAAAAGCGCAAAAATTGCTGCAGTAATTAGGAGATTTTTTTTCATACTTAAAGTTTGTTGAAACGTTGATGGTGGTGGCCTGAAGAAGGTTTTTCTAAAACGCCAAAAAAAGTTATTTTGACGAAATTACTTAGCAACGCTTCAGTTTTTGTCTAATCTTTTCGCAGATATTTTCTGCGGTAATGCCAAAATGTTTGAATAAGTCCTCGGCTTTCGCTGAAGCGCCGAAATCATTCATGCCAAAGAAAATTCCATCCGCGCCGATATAACTTTCCCAGCCTTGCTTGATTGCTGCTTCAACACCGATTTTGAGGATTTTTTCATCGCCCAAAACCTGCTTTTTATAGCTTTCGCTTTGCTGATTAAAGATTTCAAAGCATGGCGCCGAAACGACGCGGGCATTGATTTGATGCGCTTTCAATTTTTCTTGTGCTTGCAGTGCAACGCTAACTTCTGAACCAGTTGCAATGATTACGGCGTCAGGATTTTCAACATCGCTTAAAACATAAGCGCCAAGTTTCGCATCATCGTTTTTTGTAACAAATTCTAAGTTTTGACGAGTTAAAATCATAGCCGACGGGCCGTCATGATTGTTCAAAGCAAGCTCAAAACAAACTGCAGTTTCTAGTGCGTCGCACGGGCGAAAAACCTTGAGATGAGGTACGCCGCGCAGCATTGCCAAATGTTCGATTGGTTGATGCGTTGGACCATCTTCGCCAAGGCCAATTGAGTCATGCGTAAAAATGTAGATCAGACGCTGTCTCATCAAAGCCGCTAAGCGAATTGCCGGCTTCATGTAGTCAGAGAAAACCAAGAAAGTGCCGCCAAAAGGCACAAAACTTCCGTAAAGGGCAAGGGCGTTCATAATTGCGCCCATGGCGTGTTCGCGCACACCGTAATGGATGTAGCTGCCGGCAAAATTTTCAGCGGAAAGTGTTTTGAGGTGCGAAGTTTTAGTTAGAACCGATTCAGTTAAATCTGCTGAACCACCAATTAATTCTGGAAGTTGTGCAGTGAGGAATTCCAAGGTGACATGCGAAGATTTGCGTGTGGCTTGTTTTGGTTTTTCGACGATAAGTTTTTGCTTAAATTCAGCGAATTTTTGTGAAAAATCTGCTGGAAGTTTTTTAGCCAGAATACGCTCTAGCTCTGCTTTCTTGGCTGGTTCAAGTTTTGCATATTCTTGTTGCCATTTTGTAAATTCTGGCGCTGATTTTTGTCCAACTTCACGCCAATTTTTTAGTAAATCTTGTGGAATTTCAAAAGCTTCGTGTGCCCATCCAAGAGCCTCGCGAACTTTTGCAACTTCATCTTTTCCAAGAGGCGAACCGTGACATTTTTCTGACCCAGCTTTGCTTGGTGAACCAAAACCAATAGTGGTTTTGCAATCAATCATCACTGGCTTGGACGCGCTCTGTGCCTTGCTTAGAGCACTTCTGATTTCATCGAAATTGTGACCATCGATTTCGATAACGTCGAAGCTGCAAGACTCAAAACGCATACGCATATTTTCAGAAGTGGCGATGCTGGTTTTGCCATCAATTGAGATCGAGTTATTGTCCCACAAAACCACGAGGTTGTTAAGTTTGAGGTGTCCAGCAATTGAAATCGCTTCTTGCGCAATTCCTTCCATCAAACAGCCATCACCGGCGATGCAGTAAGTTTTGTTATTGATCAAATTATCGCCGATGCGTGCAGCAAGCATTTTTGCAGCAAGTGCCATTCCAACAGCGTTGGTGATGCCTTGGCCCAAAGGTCCGGTTGTGGTTTCAATTCCGCTCAGGTGGCCAAATTCTGGATGTCCGGCGCATTTTGAATGAAGTTGGCGGAAATTTTTTATGTCATCAATTGAGATGTCTTCATAGCCGGTGAGATAGAGCAAAGAATAGAGCAGCATCGATCCATGTCCGGCCGATAAAATGAAGCGATCGCGATTGAGCCAATGCGGATTTTTTGCGTCAAATTTTAAGAATTCGCCAAACAAAATTGTTGCAACATCAGCCATTCCCATTGGCATGCCCGGATGCCCAGAATTAGCGCGTTCAACGGCATCGATTGACAAAAAACGTAGACAATTCGCCATCGCTTTTGCGAGGGGTTTTTCGATTCTTTTACTCATTTTTGGAAAAGTGTTTGAAGAGTTGCTTTATTTGCATCTCGCTAGCAAAAACTATTTTTGCTTTTCCTTGTAAGCAACTTCGAAAATTCTTCCAAAATGACGAAAATTATTAAAAAGATTCGTGACGCCGAATCAGGCCGTTTCCCGCTTGTCAGCCTTTTGCCAAATGTGGTGACTTTAGCCAGCTTATGTATCGCTTTATCAGCAATTCGTTATTCTGTACTCGGTGACTTTACTCGCGCTTCAGTATTTCTGCTGATTGCCGGCTTCATGGATGGCATGGATGGCCGATTGGCGCGCTTCCTCAACTCTAGCAGCGACTTTGGTGCGCAGCTCGATTCTTTGGTCGACTTCGTGAATTTCGGCGTTACGCCTGGTTTTGTGATCTATTCTTGGGTTAATTCTTATGGCGATATTCAAGGCTTAGATTGGGCTTTGGTCTTATTTTTTGCGGTCTGCGGGGCAATTCGTTTGGCACGTTTTAATGTTGATATGACCAAAAAATCGGTTAATCCAATTTTAGAAAAATACTTTTTTAAAGGAATTCCAGCGCCGGTTGGAGCAGCAATGACAATGCTTCCTATGGTTTTGACCTATGAGTTTGGCGATGGTTTTTACTCTAAACCAATCCTTGTAATTACTTATACCGCGTGTCTGGCAGTTCTTATGGCAAGCCGTGTTCCAACAATTTCGATCAAAAGAATTCCAATCAAAAATGAATATGCCTACCTCACTTTGCTGATTTTGGGCTCAATCATCATTGGTCTTTTGGTGAGGCCTTGGTTGGCTTTGGCGGTAATTGGCGTCACTTACGCAATATCGATTCCAATCACAATTTTTTACTACATCAAAATTGAATTAGAGGCGATGAAAAAATGAAAAAAATTCTGATTTTAAACGGTCCAAACCTCAATTTACTGCATTTGCGCGACAAGGAGATTTATGGCGACGTATCACTGAAATCGATTTCTGATGATTGTTTGGCGCTTGGAGGAGAGTTGGAAATTGAAGTTGAGTTGCGTCAATCAAATTCGGAAAGCGAGTTGGTTAGCGCAATTCATGAAGCTTTGGATGAATTTGATGGAATTATAATCAATGCAGCGGCCTACACTCACACCTCGGTGGCCATTCGTGATGCTTTAGAAATTTACAAAAAGCCAAAAATTGAGTTGCATATTTCCAACATTTTTAAGCGCGAAGAATTCCGCCATCATTCGTTTTTAAGTGATGTTGTTGATGGAGTTATCTGCGGCCTTGGCGCCGAAGGCTATACAATTGCGCTGCTGGCGATGAATAACATGGTGAGAAAATGAATTTAGAGACAATTCGCACAAAATATCGGCAACAAATTCTTGGAATTGCTGCTAAATATAAGGCGGAAAATGTTCGAATTTTTGGTTCTGTTGTTAGGGGTGAGGAAACTGAAAAAAGTGATGTGGATTTTTTGGTTCACTTCAAAAAAGGAGCTTCATTATTTGACGAAGCGGGCTTGAGTCTAGATTTAGAAGAGCTTCTCGGCTGTAAGGTTGATCTTCTATCTGATCGAGTGTTAAGACCAGAATTTAAAGAATTTATTTTTAACGAAGCGCGCCCTCTTTAGCCATGAAAAAAATTGATTCTGATTTTATCCGTCTTCGCGATATTTTGAATGCGATTGCTGACATCGAAAATTTTTACGTAAGCTCGGGATTAGATGATCGAAAAACTCTTATGGCGATTGCTTACTCAATTGCCATTATTGGGGAAGCAGCGAGCAAGATCTCTGAAAAAGTTAAGGTGGAAAACCCGGAAATTCCTTGGAGAAACATAGTTGGAGTACGTCATCGCATAATTCATGAATATGGCAGCGTTGATGTCGAAAATTTGAAGCAAGTTGTGGAAAGCGATCTCGTTGTTCTTAAGAAGAAAATAGAATTAATTTTGAGTAAATTTTGATGCTGCCGCTAAAAGTTTCTAACATCTCTAAAACCTTTGCTAGAGACGTTTTGCAAGATGCTTCGCTTGAAGTTAAGCCAAACGAAATTTTTGGATTTATTGGTCTAAACGGGCAGGGCAAAACGACGCTGATAAAAATCATACTCGATTTGCTCGACCAAGATGAAGGTGAAGTTGAGATTTTTGGCGTCTCGCGCGTTCTGCCGCAGGCGCGCCAAAAAGTTTGTTATTTGCCAGAAAAGTTCCACCCGTCTATTCATCAAACTGGTGAGGAATTTTTAAAATTCGTTTTGAGTTTTTATCACAAAAAACTCGATGCCGCGAAAGCCCGCCAAATCTGCTTAAATCTCGATTTACGTTTCGAGATGCTCAAAGAAAAAATTTCTAAATACTCAAAAGGAATGGTGCAAAAACTTGGCCTTTTGACGGTGTTTTTGTCGGAAGCTGAATTGGTGATTTTAGATGAGCCAATGTCGGGCCTTGATCCCAAGGCGCGCATAGCTTTGAAGCGCGAGTTGATCGCATATAAAAATGCCAAAAAAACTGTTTTTTTCTCGTCGCATATTTTGTCAGACATGGACGAAATATGCGATGCAATTGCCGTGCTAAATAACAGCGAAATAGTTTTTACCGGCAGCCCACAAGCCTTTAAAGCCAAACATCGCCAAGATAATTTGGATAAGGCGTTTTTGGCGGAAATTGGGGAGATTTAATGACGCAAAATCTTGAAAATTTTTACCGTGGCAAAAAAGTTTTCCTAACTGGACACACCGGTTTCAAGGGTGCATGGCTTTCTTTGTGGCTCAATTTAATGGGTGCAAAAGTTTGCGGATTTTCTTTGAAGCCAGAAAATGAAAGCCTTTTTAACATTTTAGGAATTGGTGCGAAGTTAGATAAATCGCTGTTTGGTGACATTTGCAATCAAGAAGAAATTTCTGCCGCGCTAAAAAATTTTCAGCCAGAAATCGTCATCCATTTTGCTGCGCAATCTCTTGTGAGACCTTCTTACACAAATCCTCGCGACACTTTTCAAACTAATGTTATGGGCACGCTTAATGTTTTTGAAGCGGCTCGAAAATCAGGCAGCGTGAAAGCTTTCTTAAACATCACCACCGACAAATGTTACGAAAATCGCGAAACCGATTACGCCTACAGCGAAGAGGATGCACTTGGTGGTTACGATCCTTATTCTGCCAGCAAAGCCTGCGCCGAAATTTTAACTTCTTCTTATCGCCGCTCATTTTTTACCAAAGAAAAAATTGCTTTGGCCTCAGCGCGCGCCGGTAACGTTATTGGCGGCGGCGACTTTTGTGTGGATCGAATTGTTCCTGATATTTTTCGCGCAATTCGGATTGGAAAAAAAGTTGAGTTGCGTAACCCAAAAGCCATTCGCCCTTGGCAGCACGTACTTGAGCCGCTTTTTGGTTATTTGCTTTTGACCAAAAAGCTTTACGAAAATGGCGAGGATTTTTCTAAGGCTTACAATTTTGGACCAGATGCAGAAGCGCAGCAAGATGTTGAAACTCTGACGAAAATTTTTATCGAAAATATTGGAGAAGGTGCTTACGAGGTCAAGGAGGACAAGGTTTTACACGAAGCAGGAATTCTTAAGCTGAATAATTCGCGGGCGAAAAAAGAATTAAATTGGCGGCCAAAATTAACTTTTGGCGAAGCGCTTTCTTGGAGCGCAAGCTGGTATAAAAATTATCTGCAAAATCCTGCGAAAGCTTTTGAGTTCACCATAACGCAAATCGAGAATTTTTCTAAAAAATGAAATATTACAAAGAGCTGATAACCATTGGGATTCCTGCCTTCAACGAAGAAAAATATATCCGAAAAACCATCGAATCCTGCATAAATCAAGCAGCCTGCGTGATTGTTTCGGACAACGCTTCAACGGATAATACGCAAAAAATTTGTGAAGAATTGGCGCAGAAATATCCGAATCTGCAATATGTACGCCAGCCTCGAAACATTGGTGGCACGAACAATTTCAACTTCGTTTTAAATGCCGCAAAAACCAAATATTTCATGTGGATGGGCGGCCATGATTTTATCGATGAAGCTTACACGCAAAATGCAATTCACATGCTGGAATGTAGTGATGCTTCTGGATGCTATCCAACAGCGCGTTACGTTGATAATGATGATGAAGTGATTGGAATGTTTGATTGTTGGTTTAGCGAAAGACTTGTTAGCGATTATGCTTCAACGCGTGTTTATACACTGATTTCGCATCTTCATGAGGTTTCGGGTTTGTTTGGTGTTTTTCATACAAAGTTGGCTCAGCAATATCCTCTGAAAGCCATGCTTGGCAATGATCACGTTTTTTTGTGCAATATGGCTTTACGCGGACGTTTAGTTTCTTCACCGCGTTCAATTTATAATTGGCGCCAAACCAAGATGCATCTTAGTCGCGAAGAGAATATAAAAGTTTGGGAAAAAAGTCTCGGCGACAAAGAAAATGAAGTGAAGCCATCGTGTAAAGATATGCAAAAAGAGCAGGTGGAAATTTTGAAAAAAGCGGGTTTAAGAGGTTATGGTTTTTTCTCTAAATTGCGTTTGATTTCCAAGGCAAAAAAGAAGCTTAAAAAGAGGTTTGGCGATTAGTGAAAAGAATAAAGATAAGTTGCGGCGACTCAGCAATTGCAAGCTCTGATGGTAGCAACCCAATGATTACGAAATTTTTACCAGGACGTAAAAACATTTGGAAAAATTGTGAGTTTTTTTGGAATGATAAAAGCGTAAAAAAAGCCGATTATTGGTTTGTGATTGGTGATGTTTTTGATGCGCAGGAAAGCTGTGAAGTTGATGCGAATAACTTGATTTTAATGACGTCCGAGCCGCCATCTATAAGGCGCTACGATACTTCCGAAGAATTTGTAAAACAGTTTGGCCGCATTGCGACATGTCACAGCGATTTTCGTTATGGAAAATTTTTTTCATCAAAGCCGCCAATCAATTGGTGGATTGATGCCGGAAATCCAATAAAAACTCAGGTCGAATTTGACGAATGGAACGGCGCTGGGCTTGGTTATGATGATTTTAAAAAATTGAGAGAGATTAAAAAAGAAAAGCTTCTATCTGTTTTTTGTTCAGCGAAAATTTTTACTGAAGGACACAAAGCGCGTTACGATTTTTGTAAAAAATTGCAGGAACATTTCAAAGATAAGGTCGATTGGTTTGGTTCTGGAGTTCGGCCAATTGTTGATAAGTGGGACGGCGTTGCGCCATATAAATATCACATCGCTTTAGAGAATTTTTCTGGGCCAAATTATTGGACGGAAAAGTTGATGGATCCGCTGATGGTGTTAACTCATCCAATTTACTGTGGTGCAACAAATATTCGCGATTTTTTCAGCGAAGAGCAGGTGAGTATGATTGACATTCGCTATCCAAAAACGGCGATTGCGAAAATTGAAAAATTAATTGAAGGGAATTTTTACGAAAAAAATCTTGCCGAAGCTTTAAAAGCGCGGGATTTGGTGATGGATGAATATAATCTTTTTAATCTCATTACGCAAATCACAGAAGATGATGCGAAATCAGGTTTAAGTAGCTTTAAACCGCAGTTTAAAAAAATTAAAAAAGAAGAATTTTTTCTGCCAAAATCTGGTTTGGAGCCAACAAGACGGAGGAAAAATTTCTTGCAAAGAATTAAGAAATCTGTCGCAAAAAAGTTAAAAAAATTGAGCAACTATTTCGCTGATTACTTCTTTTTAGCAAGATTTCGTATGTTCGAAAATTCGTAATTATTATGCACAAAAAATTGATATCTGTTGTTATTCCGGCATATAATGAAGAGGAATGCGTCGATAAGCTCTATGCCGCTCTGGTGGCGGTTATAGACCCAATCACGAAATATGATTTTGAGGTGATTATTACTGAAAACGGATCTTATGACGATACGTTTGCTAAGTTGCTGAAAATTAACCAAAAAGATCCGCGATTTAAAATTGTGAAGTTGACTCGAAATTGCGGTGGAGATGGCGGAATTAGTGCTGGTCTGCGCTTTGCTAAAGGAGACGCGGCAATAATTACTTACGCAGATTTGGAGGACCCTCCGTATTTATTTACGCAATTTTTGCAAAAATGGGAAGAGGGCTACAAGCATGTCTACGGTGTTACGCGAGCACGTCAGGGCAGTTTTATTCGCAGGATGAACTCGAAGCTATTTTATCTGCTGATCAATAAACTGACCAATAACGTCGTGCCAAAAAATGTTGCTGATTTTCGCTTGGTTGATAAGCGGGTTTATCGCGAGATAAATAACATTACCGAGCAAAATAAATTTCTGCGCGGCTTGTTCGCCTGGCTCAATCACAAGTCTATTGGAATTGAATATGACAGAAATCTCAAAAGGGCAGGTGGCAGTTCAAAGGCGCATACTTTTGCTACGATTGCTCTAGCTTTGCGTGGTATTTTTTCTTATTCGAACTTTCCGTTGCGAATCTCTAGCTTCCTTGGTTTAGTCACTTCTTCAATTTCATTCTTGGGGATAATTTACTTCGTTGTCCAATATGCGGTTTTTCACAATAATCCCCCGTTTAACGGCTTTGGAACCATAATTTGCCTAATCCTTCTGCTTTTTGGTGTGATGTTTTTGTTGATCGGTTTGCTTGGTGAATATGTTGGTTTGATTTACAGCGAAGTAAAAGGAAGGCCATTATTCATTGTTGATCAATTGGTTGGAATCGAGGAGCGGAAAAATGTTTAAAGCGTGTCTCAAAACCCCCGGCATTTCGCTCTTTCTTACCAAGGCTTGGCAAGAAATTGCGGCAGATAAAATTTTGCTGTTTTTGTTATTCTTATTTTCTGCTTTTTACCTGCCACATGCTTTTATTTTGCTTGAAGATATCGGCTTAATCGGTGCATATGAAAACGATCCAGGAAGTCATATTGAAGCCATGCAGACGCTGCTGCGGTCCTACAATATGCATGCTGGTTATCACAGCAAATTTTATGGCTGGACCTATTTTTCGCTGAATTTTTTTCTGTTGCTGCCAATAAAGATATTCTTGCTGACCTTCGCAATTGAGAGTAAATTTTTTCTTTATTTTGCCATCAGGTTTATTCTCTTCGTCATAGGACTAGCCTCTCTTGCTGCTTTTCACCAGCTTGTTAAAAAGTTATTCAAAAATGAATTTTTAGCTCTGCTTGCTGCACTTTTTTATATTTTCTCTCCAGTTGGGTTTAAGTTTTTTTACTTCATTCATCCAGAAACCACAGGCTCTTTATTCATATTTTTAGCGATGCTGGTTTTGCTTGAATTCATAAAAGAGCCAAGTCGCAAGCTGTATTTACTGGGGCTGATTTTTTTGGTTTTAGCATCGCTAAGCAAACAGATTTTTTTCTTCATTGCGCTGCCAATTCTGTTTCTGTTTTTTCACTTTTATTGCGTTAGTAGCAGAAAAAAATATTTCGAATTTATCGCCTCAAAAGAGTTCGTAGAAAAACTCTCTAAGACCGCCGCCATAGCAGTTTTAACGCTGTTTGTAATTCATCCAAATGCGATTTTGGAATTACCGGAATTTCTGCAATATCAAACGCAGCAGCGTGAAGTTTTTATTAATGGTCCATATGCCATAACAATAGAGGAATCTTTTGGAAAGTGGCTTGATCTCTGCTTAAAAATTCCTTTGCTTAATTTTTTCTTTATTACCTCGCCATTCATTCTCTTTATTGGCTTGAGGAGTTATTTCTGCGACAAAAAATCTCAATATCTTTTGGCGGTTTTTAATACCGTTTTTGCTTGGATAATTTTGCTGTTAATTGCTGCCTTCAATCGTTTGCTAATCGAATCGCAATATCTGCAGCCGGTTTACCCATTTTTTATTCTCAATTTTTTGGTGGTTTGTAATTTTGTGCAGAAAAATTATTGCAGAAAAATTGCTAATATCTTTTTGGCTTATTTTATTATTTTGACCTTAGCGCTCAACATTTGCCAAGTTGTTCCACAAGTCATTACCAGGTTTTTTTACAAAAAATCTGCCGCCTATCAAAGCTACGAATATGTAAAACAAAACCTTACGCCAAATGATCGTTTGGCTTTCGACCACCACGTCGCTTTGCCGCAAAATATGAGAAATATCGGATGTCACTATTGGCAAGGCTGCGGCACTAATCAAATTGAGGAATTTCAGCCAAATTACGTTATGCTCAATGAGCTTTATTCAGTTAACGGAAAGCCGCATCTAGAAAATGAAAGGTTGAAAAAATATGTAAAAGACCATCATTTAAGCTTGGAAAGAAAGTTAAGCGATGATGATGTGACAATATCAATTTACAAAAAGTGAAATTTGTTTTGGTAAAGTTGGATTTAACTTCTTTGCCAAGTTTTTTTTACGCAATTTTTTAACTTAATCTTAGAGCAATGATCTCAGTCTCTTACGCCAAAACCGTCTACGGACAAAAGGAAATCGACGCAGTTGTGCGTTGCCTCAAAGAAGGAACGCAGATGGGAAAATATGCGCGCGAATTTGAAGCGAAAATCGCCGCGCTTTTTGATAAAAAACATTGTCTCTACGTCAATTCTGGCTCTTCAGCGCTTTATATTGGCATGGAAGCTTTTGGTTTTAAGCCGGGCTCTGAGGTGATTACTCCGGCGCTTACTTTTTCAACGACAGTTGGGTCAATTGTGAAGGCTGGCTTGGTGCCGGTTTTTGTTGATGTTGGTGTTGCGAATTATTGCATCGACCCGGCAAAAATTGAGGAAATGATTTCGCCAAAAACCGTGGCAATTGTGGCTCCAAACCTGATTGGAAATGTTTGCGAGTGGGACAAAATCGCTGAAATCGCTAAGCGCCATAATCTGAAAATTCTGGAAGATTCTGCTGATACTTTGGGCGGAACTTTGAATGGCAAATCAAGCGGACACTGGGCCGATATGTCGATTACCAGCTTCTATGGCTCGCACATCATCAATTGCGCCGGAAATGGTGGAGCTTTGTGCGTCAACGATCCAGAGCATGCTCGTCGCGCAAAACTTTTGCGCTCTTGGGGAAGAAGCTCGTCAATTTTTGACGAAAAATCGGAAGCAATTGAGAATCGTTTCAACGTTGATGTTGATGGTATTAAATATGACGCAAAATTCGTTTTCGAAACGATTGGCTATAATTTGGAAGGCTCGGAAATCGGTGCGGCGTTTGGGTTGGAACAACTTAAAGATTTAGAAAATAACATCGAAACGCGTCGCAGAAATTATCAAAAACAAATCAACTTCTTCAAAAAATACGAAGAATTTTTTGTGTTGCCGGAAGAAACAAAAGGCGTTCGCACTGGCTGGCTGGCCTTTCCAATCATCGTTAAAAAATCTGCGCCATTTGAGCGTAAGGATTTCCAAATTTTCTTGGAAAAAAGAAATATCCAAACTCGCGTCGTTTTCACCGGAAATATCACACGTCAGCCGGGCTTTAAAAATATCGAAATGCGTAAATCAAAAGATCTTTCTAACGCCGACGACATCATGCGCGGCGGCACTTTGCTGGCTTGTCACCACGGTTTGAATGACGAGATGTTTGCTCATATGCATGGAGTTATCGAAGAATTCTTAAGCAGCAAAAAATAATGTTTTCGCTTGCCAAGGACGATTTTGAATTAGTTGAAAAACATCTTGCTTCGTGTGCGGATTTTTTTCGCGGCAAAAGTTTTTTAATCACCGGGGCGAGTGGCTTTTTTGGTAAAAATTTGCTCGAAGCTTTGCTTTTTTTAGAAGAGAAGCATGGCTTTGGAATGAAGATCTGCGCTGTTTCGCGCGATAAAGAAAACTTCATCAAGAAATTTCCAGCGGCAAAAAAACTTACTAAAATCATCGAATCAAACATTGCCGACCTCAGGGAATTTCAAGGCGAGCTCGATTATTTAATTCACGCTGCTTGCGACACAAAACCAGAAGCTTTTGAAAATTCTGCTCAGAAATTTCTGCACGAAAATTATGTTGGATGCGTCAATTTGCTTGAAATTGCTCGCTCCAAGCGGTCCTGTAAATTTCTATATTTGAGCTCTGGGGCAATTTATGGCAGCCAAAATTCTGACGTAAAAACGCGTGAAGAAACTGATTTAACTGCGCCAGATTTAACTAAAGTTTCTTCAGTTTACGGCGAGGCGAAACGTTTGGGTGAAATGCTTTGTACGATTTTTTCTGCACAATTTTCGCTCGATGTAAAAATTGCGCGCTGCTACAGCTTCGTTGGTCCGCACATGAATTTTGATGGACATTACGCAATTGGAAATTTCATTCGTGACGCCGCTAACAAAAAAGATTTGGTGTTGAAGTCGCGCCAGCAGGTCTTTCGCTCTTATCTTTACTCGGTTGATTTGGCCATTTGGCTGCTAAAAATTTTATTTCTAGCGCCAAAAAATTCGGTTTTTAACGTCGGCTCAAGTACCGAAATTTCCATCCAAGATTTAGCAAATTCCGTCCAAAGCCTTGTTGGCTCTGGCTTGAATGTTGTTTGCAGCGATCAAAATGCCGCAAATACTAGTCTAAGTTCGCGCTACATTCCATCGATTGAAAAAGCTAAACGGGAGCTGAATTTAAGCGAATTTACCGACCTTGGTGAAGCAATAACTAAAACCTATAATTGGTATAAAAATGAAAGCAGTAATACTTGCCGGGGGACTGGGGACAAGGCTTAGCGAAGAAACTACACTTCGCCCAAAACCGATGGTTGAAGTTGGTGGTCAGCCGATTTTGTGGCATATCATGAAAATTTATTCCTCTTACGGGATCAATGATTTCGTGGTTTGCCTGGGCTACAAAGGTTATGTGATCAAAGAATATTTCGCGAATTACTATCGCCATATGTCGGATATCACCTACAACCTGGCTGATAACAGCCATGTCATCCACAATAATAATTCCGAAAAATGGAAAGTTACGCTGGTTGAAACTGGTGAAAATGCGATGACTGGTGCGCGACTAAAAAAAGTTCGCGATTATCTCAAAGGCGAAAAAAATTTCTGTCTGACTTATGGCGACGGAGTCAGTGACGTCAATATCTCGCAAGCAATTAAGTTTCACGAAGAAAATGGCAAAATCGCCACTCTAACTGCGGTAAAACCTGCGGGAAGATTTGGTGTTTTGGACATTGCTGCTGACCATAAAACTGTAAAAGAATTCCAAGAAAAACCTTCTGGCGACGGCAACTACATCAATGGCGGTTTCTTCGTTTTTTCGCAGAAAATTTTTGATTACATTCCAGATGGAGATGGCACCATACTAGAGCAGGAGCCGCTTCGTAAGCTTGCTGCAGATAAGCAACTAATGTCTTTCCAGCATGAAGGTTTTTGGTACGCAATGGATACTCAACGCGACAAAGTTTACCTCGACAACCTCTGGCAGCAGAAAAAAGCGCCGTGGAAAAAGTGGTAAATTAATCGTAGAAACAATTTCTAAAAATTCATGAATTTCTCCGACGAAATCAGAAAAATTATTATCGCAAAGTCGAAACTTGCTGGAGTTGGACATATAGGCTCTGGTCTTTCTATTGCTGATTTGGTTGGTGTGACTTATCAAGATATTTTGCGTATAAAAAATCCAAATGACCCCGAAAGAGATCGTTTTGTTTTGTCAAAAGGTCATGCAGTTTTGGCGCTTTATGCAGCCTTATTTTTGAAAGGTTTTTTAAGCGAAGAAGAGCTCAACAAATTTAGCCAAAATAACAGCAGAACCGGAATTCATCCTAAACATTTTTTGCCTGGCGTAGAATTCACAACTGGGTCGCTTGGGCAAGGAATTACCTTCGCCGTTGGTGCGGCTTTGTCGGCAAAAATCCAAAAAAGTGATCGTAAAATTTTTTGCTTAATTTCCGATGCCGAGCTCAATGAGGGATCGTTTTGGGAGGCAATACTTTTTGCCGCGCAGCAAAAATTAACAAATCTTGTTATCATGCTTGATCTCAACGGACAACAAGCGCTGGGATATACGGATGATGTAATAAAAATTTCTAATATCGCCAAAAAAATGCAGGATTTCGATTTTTTTGTTGAGGAAATAGATGGCCACGATCAGCAAAAAATTCGCTTTGTTTTGGAGAATTTTACTCAGCAAAAAGCCGCTCAGCCAACTTTCATTGTCGCTCATACAATTTCTGGGAAAGGCGTTTCTTTCATGGAGAAATCAATCCCATGGCATTACAAATCAATGAACGAAGAAGAATATCAGCAAGCGTCTTTGGAGGTGAAAATTGCGTAACGATTTTATCAAAAAATTGCTCGAACTTGCCAAAACTGACGAGCGCATAATTTTGCTAACGGCCGACTTGGGTTTTTCTGTTGTTGAGGAATTCGCCAAAAATTTTCCTGATCGCTTTTACAATGTTGGCGTTTCTGAACAAAACATGGTTGGAATGGCAACCGCTCTGGCTAAAGATGGTTTTATTCCTTTCGTTTATTCAATCGCCCCATTCGTAATTTTGCGCCCATACGAGTTCGCCAGAAACGGACCAGTTTTTCATAATTTGCCAGTAAGGTTTGTGGCAATTGGTTGTGGTTTTGAATATGGAACTCTAGGCTCTACGCATCATTTGCTTGAGGATGTTGCGTTGGTAAGAGTGCAGCCAAATTTTTCTTACGTTGCTCCGGCAAATGACTGGCAGACTGTTGAGGCTCTAGAAAAAACTTATCAAAACCCTGGTCCAATTTTTTATCGTATTGGCAAAGGTTCCGTAAAAATTTTGGAGCAGCAAAAGCATTTTGATGCGCATAAAATACAAATCATACAAAAAGGACAAAAGCTTGCGGTTCTAAGTCTGGGAACAATATCTGCAGAAGCGGAAATTGCCGTAAAAAATCTTGCGGCAAAAGGTGTTAATATCACATTTGCCGTAATTCCGACTTTCGAAAAAAGCGTTTTAAACGACATAAAAAATCTGCTGCAGCAACATGATTTTGCAGTTACACTTGAAGCACATTATTTAAACGGTGGAATCGGCTCAATGGTCGCAGAAATTATTGCTGAAAATTCGCTAAAATGTCGTTTGAAAAGAATGGCGGTACAATCACTCTCTGATGGTATTTACGGTAGTGAGAAATTCATGTATGAAAAAAACTCTCTTTCAGCAAGTGATGTTGAAAAAACCGTTATGGAACTAATCGCTTAATCAAAAATAAAATGACCACCAACATCATCAACGGTAAAGAAATCGCCGCGCAAATGCGCCAAAAAATTGCGCTCGATGTCGAAGAAATAAAAAAGACGCTGCGTGTCACGCCTTGTTTGGCGGTGATTCTTGTTGGAAATGATCCGGCGAGTGAAGTTTATGTAAGTAATAAAGAGAAGGCTGCGCACGGTGTTGGCATGAATTCAATTCAGTTCAAAATGGCCGCAGACATATCGCAAGAAGAGCTTATCGCCAAAATCACTGAACTAAATTCTGACAAAAAAGTTCACGGAATTTTGGTGCAATTGCCGCTGCCAAAACAAATCGACGCCAAAAAAGTTATTCACGCCATCAATCCAAATAAAGACGTCGACGGCTTTCACGTTATAAACGTTGGCAAGCTTTCAGTTGGCGAAATAACTGGCGCGCAAAAAGCGATGATTCCTTGCACGCCGCTTGGTTGCTTGCATTTGCTCAAGTCGGTAAAAGGCGAAGATTTGGCCGGATTAAAAACTTTGGTGATTGGCTCTTCAAACATTGTTGGCAGGCCTTTAGCGCGACTTTTAATGTTAGAAAATTGCACGGTGACAATTGCCAATCGCTCAACAAAAGATTTAAAAGCCGAGTGTTTACAAGCTGATGTAATCTTTTCTGCGGCTGGTTCGCATGGCTTAATCAAAGGCGACATGGTCAAAAAAGGTGCTGTAATAATTGATGTTGGAATTAATCGCATGAATCTTGCTGATGGCACCACAAAACTAGTTGGTGATGTTGATTTTGAAGATGTAAAAAAAGTTGCCTCAGCAGTCACGCCGGTGCCTGGTGGAGTAGGGCCGATGACCATCGCTTATCTTCTTAAAAACACACTCGAATGCTGTCTAAAATCAGTTCAACTTTAATTTAAAAAATCATGTCAGGGGAAATAAAAAGTCTACTTGCGTCAGCCAAAAGCCAAGTTCGTTTAGAAAAAATTCAAAAATTTTTAGTCAAAAAAAATACAATTCGTTTTGCTCTTGCAGCAGGTGTATTATTGGTTTCGTGGATCATTTTTGCTATGGTGCAAAATGCGCGTGAGGCAAAATTTTCAGAAATTTTGCACCAATCTTTAATTGATCAGCAACTTGGTGATTTGGAAAAATCGAAAGAAAGTTTGCAAAAAATTCACAACGTAAAATCAGCGCCAAGCGGCGTTTGGGCGCTTGCCTCTCTTCGCTTAGCAGGATTTGAGTTGATGACTTCAAACACCGAAAAAGCCGCAGAAATTTATGCTAAAGTTAACTCTTGTTTTTCTTGCGATTCCTACCTCAAAGACCTGGCTGGACTGCTAATGGTGAAGGTTTGGATGGTTAATCCAGAAGAGTTAAAAAAAGACGATTTATCAGCGCGAATTTTGAAAGTTGAAAATTCTGCGAAGTCTCTTCGTTACTATGTTGCCGAGCAGCGTGCTTTGCTTGAGATGCAAAAAAATAATTTGGAAAAAGCCTACGAAATTTTCGCTTTGATTGCAAAAAGCCCAGAAGCTGCGCAGTCTCTAAAAACGCGCTGCGAAGACGAAATGCAGATTGTGATTTCGAAAGGTTATTCGCCAAAAGTTGCTGTGAAAGTTGAGGCTAAAAAAGAAGAAAAAAAATCCACTGAAGCGAAATAATGTTTAGCAGAATTATCACTCTATTTTCGCTAATTTTTTTACTTATCGCCTGCAGTAAGGATCAGGAATATGACAAGACAAAAGCAATATCAGCCTTTGTCATCATTGATTCTGTGGCTGTTGACAAATCGCTAGAAAAAACGTCAATTACTCCCCCACAGCAAAAAAATAATACCACTTGGATGGCCGCTTCAAATGCGGAAATTGAAAATTTTGCCAAAAATTTTTCCTACCAAAAAAAGGGTTTTTTCAGCTCTGAAATGGAAATTTCGCTGCAAAAAAAATCGCAAAGCTGGTTCTTCTACAGCGGCGATCTTTACAGCCATTTTGTTTTTGCGCCAATCATAAAAGACGGTAAGGTTTTTATTTTTGATACTGCCGCAACTCTTGTTTGTCGCGACTTGAAGACTGGTAAGAAAATTTGGAAAAGCCAAGTTTTTGCGAAAAATTTTCTAAAAAATTACAAAACCCCAAAAATTTTTGCTGCTGATGGAAAAATTTTTGCAGTGGCTGGAATCAATAAAGTCGCTGCTTTAAGCGAGGTCGATGGAAAAATTTTATGGACAAAAGAGATTGCTTCAATTCCATCTTCTGCCCCAGTTTCTGATGGAAAATTTGTCTATGTTTCAAGCAACGACAATAAAACTTACGCACTTGATGCCGCCACTGGTGACTTGACTTGGGTGCAATCTGGCATTGTTCGTACAACAGCAATTTTTGGTTTTGCTAATCCAGTAATTCTCAAAGATTTACTTATCGTTTCTTACTCATCTGGTGAAATTTATGCACTGAAAAAAAGCAGTGGTGAAGCAATCTGGTCACAAGATCTCAACTTAAGCAAAGCAACAACTTCCGACTTTTATTTGAACGATGTTGATGCAACTCCAATCGTCAAAAACGACGTAATTTACGCAATTGGCAATGGCGGTTTGATGATGGCAGTCAAAGTAAAAGACGGCAATTATTTGTGGAAAAAAGAAATCGCCGGACTCACTGATTTCTGGCTTGCCGGCGACTTTTTGTTTGTGATTAATAACGACAATAAATTGCTCGCAGTAAGCAAAAAAACTGGCGGCATCAAATGGATTTCGCAGCTGCCAAACTTGGCCAAAGAAAAAAAGCCGCAGACAAAATTTATTTATAGCGGCGTTGTGATGGCAGGCGACAAGCTGCTGATTTCAAGGCTTGACGGCGCTTTGCTGATTGCCTCTCCGCTTGATGGAACCCTAGAAAAAACCTTCAAAATTAACAAAAAAATTTCCCACGCGCCCGCTGTTGTTGATGGAAAAATTTACCTGCAGGCGATTGGGAAATATGTAATTGATTTACTTGAGATCGAGTAACTTACGACGTCATGTGCAGGCGCGCTCAGCATGACTCCGTACTGTCATCCTGAGCTTGTCGAAGGGTGACATTATCTTTTTAGAAAATGACGACAAACACAAAACTTCCTGACCGCTACGACGCAAAAACGCGCGAAAAATTTTGGCAAAATCACTGGAAAGAGCAGGGAGTTTTCGCTTGGAAAAACGATAAACCGCGCGCAGAAACTTTTGTCATCGACACGCCTCCACCCACTGTTTCCGGGCTTCTTCACATGGGCCACGTTTTTTCTTACACGCAAGCTGACTTCGTTGCGCGCTTTCAACGCATGAACGGAAAAGACGTTTTTTACCCAATGGGTTTTGATGATAACGGACTTCCTACAGAACGTTTGGTTGAAAAAATCATCGGCAAAAAAGCTGGAATTTATGAAGCAGAAAACGGCCACGGATCCTTTGTTAGCAAGTGTCGCGAAGTAGTAGATGAAGCAGAAAAAGAATTCGAAGAAATGTTTAACGAGGTCGCACTGTCGGTTGATTGGGCGCAGAAATATCAAACAATTTCGCCGGAATCGCAAAAAATTTCACAGGCCTCTTTTCTTGATTTATATCGCAAAGGCTTCGTTGAAAAAAAATTCGAACCAGTTTTTTGGGATATTTCTGATCGCACCGCTCTAGCGCAAGCCGACCTTATCGACAAGGAAGTCGAAGGGATGATGAACTACATTTTGTTTGGCGTTGATGGCGCTGAAGAAAAAATCGAAATCATGACCACACGCCCCGAGCTGCTTCCAGCCTGCGTTGCGGTGATGGTTCATCCGGAAGATGCGCGCTACAAACATCTCCACGGTAAACATGCAATCACGCCGCTTTTTGGTGTGAAAGTTCCAATCATCGCTGACGAAGACGTGCAAATCGACAAAGGAACTGGCGCGGTGATGTGCTGTACTTTCGGCGATGAGACTGATATCAAGTGGTGGAAGAAATATGGCTTGCCATTGAGAGTTATGATTTCTCGTTCTGGGCTAATGAATAGAGTTGCTATTGATTATGCTGATGATGCTCAAAGCATTATTATTGCAGATGATTCAATAATGAGCGATATAAGAGATAGCGGTTTGGGAGGTAGAAAGAACATCACCCCAACCTTAAAGGGAGCTATTGATCGAAGCGATTGTGATTTGGAGCAATTTGTTAAGACCTATCTATCAATTTTTTCTAGGGGTGTTGTAACGCGAGACAATTTTTTTGGTAAAGAAATTCCTGACACAAAATACTTAACCATCAAACAAGCCAAAGAAGCAATCATCGAGGCTCTAAAAAACACCCTCACCCCAACCCTCTCCCCTCAAGGGAGAGGGCTTTCATCCGAGCTCGATTCAGCTCCCTCTCCCTTGAGGGGAGAGGGTTGGGGTGAGGGTGAAAATAAATCACTTCTCCTCAAACAAGAACCAATCAAACGCGCCGTAAAATGCGCCGAGCGTTCTGGCGTGCCAATCGAGATTCTCGTCGTGCCACAATGGTTCATCAAAATCCTCGACAAAAAAGATCAACTCAAAGCCAAAGCCGCTGAGTGCAATTGGTATCCAGACTACATGAAAGTGCGTATCGACCAATGGATTGACGGACTTGCGTGGGATTGGTGCATTTCACGCCAACGCTTTTTTGGTGTGGCTTTTCCGGTTTGGTATTCGAAGCGTGCTGGGGAGCAGGGAAAAATTTTGGTTGCTGAGTTGGAGCAGCTTCCGTGCGATCCAGCTGTTGATTTGCCGCGCGGCTATTCTCGCGACGAGGTGACGCCAGAAACCGACATCATGGACACTTGGGCAACTTCCTCAATTTCTCCGCAACTTTCCTCAAAAGGAATTTCCGCCGAAATCGCTTTTGACCGTGCGCGCCACGAAAAACTTTTCCCTGCCGACATGCGTCCACAGGCGCACGAAATCATTCGCACTTGGGCGTTTTACACAATTGCCAAAGCGATGCTGCATGAAAATTCGGCGCCGTGGAAAAATTTGATGATTTCGGGATGGTGCTTGGCGGCTGATAAAACCAAGATGAGTAAATCTAAAGGAAACGTTGTGACGCCTACAGCGCTCATTGAAGAGAAGGGTTCAGATATTGTGCGTTATTGGGCATCAACTTCTCATTTGGGCGCGGATACTGCTTACAGCGAAGAGGTTTTTAAAATTGGGCAGAAACTCATTACCAAACTTTTTAATGCGGCGAAATTTGCGTCGATGAATTTTGAACTGCTGAGCGACGTCGCCCGCAGGCAGGCTCAGGGTGACGATAACGCTAATAACGCTCACAGCAGCGTCATGCTGAGCCTGTCGAAGCATGATGCGGTTAATGAGCCGGCTGATTTATGGGTTTTATCCAAACTCCACCAAACCGTAAAACGCGCGACCGAGAGCTTTGAAAAATTCGAATATGCTCGCGCCCGTGAAGCAATCGAAGAATTTTTCTGGAAAGATTTTTGCGATAATTATTTGGAAATCTGCAAAGTTCGTTCTTACGGACTAGCGGCAGAGAAGCTTGCTGCTGTTGATCTTAGCGATGCAGAAAAATCAGAAATTTCACGCGGCCAAGAAAGTGCAATTCATACTTTAAGAATCTGCCTCAACACAATTCTAAAACTCTTCGCGCCTTTCATTCCGCATGTTTGCGATGAAATTTACAGCGCACTTTTCGCTGAAGAATTTGCAAAAACCGGCTCAATAAATGCTCGCGGAAATTGGCCAAAATTGCATGAAAAATTCTTCAATCAAAAATATCACGACATCGGCGAAGCCGCGCTGACTGTGCTTTTTGAGGTGCGTAAATTTAAATCAGAAAAAAACATTTCGATGAAAACTACGGTGCAAAAAATCATCGTGAATTGCCAAATTGATCTAAGCGAAATTGCTGCGGATTTGAAAAATGTTTGTAATGCTGTGGAACTTGAATTCAGAAGTTATGGAGAGTTGGTGGAAATTGTTTTCTAAAACTTAATAAATATCTTTATGTCAACGCCTCCAGGGCAGGGAGCTGCTCAGCTTAAAATAACCCCTTTAACAAAAAGGATTGAATTTCGTGATTTCATTGTCGAGGTAATTGATGGAAAACCATATCTGTTAAGAGACAATAATGATGATGAAGATCAGCTAAGATATTCTGTAAACAATATAATTTTGGCTGACCTAGCAGATTTAATGAGAAGCGGAGAGGAAGAAGGTGTTTCGTTAAGTTGTTATAAGTTTGATGATCAAAAACTTCTTAAGTTTCTGGATGTTTTTTCAAGAAGCACATTGCCAATAAAATCTCTGTCTTTTTTTGGAGCTGAGGAAATTTCTGCATTGGGTTTTGAAGACCTTGCTAAAGCGCTTCATGAAGAAGGAATGAGACCGGCGGTACTTAATTTAGAAAAATGTACGATTCCAGATGAAGTGGCTGAAAAATTAGCTGAAGGTATGGCGGACAATAAAGATTTGATAGATGTTGCTATGGCTGATGTGGTTATATCTCTTCAAGCTGTTTTCACACTGCGTGAAATCTTGTTAGATGTTGTTGGTTTTGTTTTTGAAATAAAGAGGGGCGATCTTGGTATTGAAGATGATCCTGATGATATGATTGATATTTTAAGTGATGAGATTTTGGAATATTTTCCTGAATTTGACGCTGATTTGTTTCCTCTCGATCCAGAAACAGATTGTCGTGATTTTATCGTTGAAGCAATTGGTGATAGTCTTTGTTTGAGAATGAACGTAGAGGGATTGGAAGGAGAGAATCGATATTCTGCTGAGCCGGAAGATTTGTATGACTTTGCTGCGGCATTAGAAGAGAAGGAAGAATATAATGTATCGCTACATTGCCCTGATTTTGATGATCAAAAACTTCGGGAATTTATCCGAATTTTTTCGGAAGTGTCTTTGTCAATTGGTTCTTTGGTTATTAATGGTGCTCAAGCAATTTCTAGAGAAGGTTGGAAAGGATTATTCGATGCACTTAAAGCACGTTATATTTTGCCACTAAGCATACATTTAGGGGATTGCGAAATTCCAGATGATATGGTTGAGGCATTAGGTCGAGGCCTGGTTGCAAACGAGGATCTTCAAAGTGTCACTTTTTCTAATGTGAAAATATCTCAGGCCGCTGTTTTTAGATTGGGTGGTATTCTTCAAAAGTGCGAGGAGATTGATTGTTTTATAGTGGATAAAGCTGATGTGGGCATTGCTGTTGCTCCAGATTCCGCTCCAACGATTGATGTTTTTAGCGACGAATTTTTAACTCATTTTCCTGTAGCAGCCCCCACACCATCTGAGGTTGTGTTGGTGGTAAGCACAAGCAAGGGCAGTGAGCAATCGGCAGCAATGTGATAAGTTTCTTTCCCGAAAAATATCTTCGTAAAAAATTCACAAAATCTTCCCGGTTTTTTCGGGCTACTTGTGAGTTAAAAACTGCGCTAAATTACCAGAAAAATCTGCAACTAGCGAACAAGGTTAAAGTCGCTGTGCATCTGCATCTATACTATCTTGACCTTGCTGATGAATTCATCGCTGATCTAAAAAATATCCCGGTCGAATTTGATTTGTTTTTAACCACCGTTGGCCATTCACAAAACGAGTTCCAAAAATTTTTCGACGCTTTTCCAAATGTGAAATTTTTATCGCTGCCAAATGTTGGGCGCGATGTCGGCGGGCTTTTTGCGGTGATGCATAAATTTGGTTTAAGCACTTATGATGTGGTGATTAAAATTCATGGTAAAAAGTCTCTACACACAGGCGCAGAGCAGTTTGGCTGGCGTCAGCGTTTGGTAAAAACTTTGATTGGCAGCAAAAAACAAGCAGCTTTTTTAATTGCACTTTTTGCCAATAAAAAAGTTGGGATGGTTGGAAGTTATGACGACCTAAGCTCTGCTAAATATGATGACGAGATGAAAGATTATTTTGCGATGTGCAAAAAACTTCACAGCGATGCGCAGAAAATGATTTTTTTTAGAGGAACGATGTTTGCAATTCGCGGTTCAATTCTTGATGAATTTATTGCTGCTGGCATGATCAAGGATGTTTACGACGCCAATGAATATGCAGTTGAAGCGGTGTTTGGAAATTTAGTGATAAAAAGAAATCAGCAAATTTTAGCACTGGAAAGTTTTTGCAACAGTCAACGCCAACGTCGTTTTGAGAAGTTCAAAAAACGGCTTAAAATTTTTTAGTGCGAAAAAATATCGACATTGCCAAATCCCTGCAAGTCAAGTGAGGCGCGACTTGGCAGGAATTTCATACAGGCATCAAAAACATCTTTGCGTTTTTCGCGGCGCAAAACTTCATCAAATTTTTCTTTTAATTTGTGTAAATGCAGCACGTCAGAAGCCGCATATTCCATTTGCTTTTCGCTGATTTGAGTGTTTCCCCAATCAGATGTTTGCTGCTTCTTCGACAATTCAACGCCCAAAAGTTCTTCGCAAATTGCCTTTAGACCATGCGACTCAGAGTAAGTGCGCGTAAGCTTGGAAGCGATTTTGGTGCAATAAACATTTTTCAATTCGATTTTAAGATGATGCTGCAAAGCCGCTAAATCAAAGCGCGCGAAGTGAAAAATTTTGAGAATTTTTTCATCATTCAAAAGTTTTTTCAAATTTGGTGCGTCATATTTTCCAATTTCAAATTGCACCAAATGCGCGTCGCCATCGCCAGCAGAAAGTTGAATTAAGCACAAGCGATCGCGCAAAATGTTGAGTCCCATAGTTTCGGTATCAATTGCCACTGAGGCGCCAAAATCAAGGCCACCAGGAAGATCGTTTTTGTAAAAATGGATGGTCATTTTCTAAAAGTTTTTGGTTTAAGCGACAAATCTTTCGAAAAATTCATCACGCAAATTTGGTAGGGCAGAGTCGATTTCTTGCATCTCTTGCATCACGCCGTTGCAGTGCAAAACAAGATCGCAACCAGCAGCGAGAATTTTTTTAGTGCGCTCAGAGAAACTTCCGCCAAGAGCCTTCATCGAGATGTCGTCGCTCATTAAGATATTTTTGAAACCGATTTCACCGCGAATTAGATCAATTGCTGTTGGTGAAGTTGTGGCGCAGTTTGCCGCATCAATTGCACTGTAGAGAATATGCGCAGTCATGGCGAATTTTTGGTCGCGTAAATCCAAGAAAGGTGCGAAGTCGTTAGCGCGCAGTTCCGCCAAAGTTGCATCAACTTTTGGTAATTCCAAATGACTGTCGCAAGTGCCGCGGCCGTGGCCTGGGATGTGTTTGATGACTGGGTAAACTCCTTTGCTTAGCAACCCTTCGCAAACTTTGCGGCCTAAAATTGTAACTTGCGCAGCGTTGGTGCCGTAAGCGCGATCGCCAATCACGTCGTGAGTTTTTTCGGTCAAAACATCAAGCACCGGCGCGCAATCAACGTTGATTCCAACTTCAACTAGGTCAGCGGCGATTTTGGCGAAATTTTCGAACAAGGCAGAGCAAGCTTCTGCAGGATTCTTTTCGTAAAGTTTGGCGAAATGTTCACCCGCTGGATAGGTCGCCCAGTGCGGCGCTTTCAAGCGTGCAACGCGTCCGCCTTCTTGGTCAACGAGAACCAAAACTTCACCGCCAGAAATTTCGCGAAGTGATTTGGTTAAGTTTTTTAGCTGCGTTTTGTCTTCGATATTTCGTTTGAAAACAATGAAACCAAGCGGCTTTGCTTTGCTAAAAAAGTATTTTTCTTCGTTGGTTAAAGAAGTGCCGGCAAGGCCGTAAATTACTGGTTTGGCGACGTTTTTATTTTTTGCAATTTCGTGAAGCAGTGACATTTTTTAAGAAATTTTTTCGATGATTTTTTCCATTTTTATTCCGCGCGAACCTTTGAGATAAATCAAATCCTGATCTTGCAGCAAGTCTTTGATTTCAAGGCTTGCAGCCTCAGAGGTGGCAAAAGTTTTGTAGGAATTTTGTGGCAAAATTGTTGCAGCTTTTTTCATTTCTTCGCCAACTAAAATGCATAAATCGAAATCTTGCGTGGCTAGATATTTTAAGGTTTCTTGATGAATTTCTGCTGATTCATTTCCAAGCTCAAGCATGTCGCCAAGGGCAATAATTACCCGTTGTTTGCCAAGACTTTTTTTCAAATCGACGGCATGATTTATTCCGGCTTTCATTGACAGAATACTGGCATTGTAGGTGTCGTCAATAATGCTGATTTTTTTGCCGGCGCAAATTACTTCCTTAAAATTGCCACGACCATTGAAGGTTTTGAGGTTCTTTAGCTCATTAACTCCAGCAACAAAATCGTTGCCAAGCACCTCAAGACAAGCAACGGCGATAATTGAGTTGAGAATTGTTGTTGGGTTTGATGAAGAAATTTCGTAGTAAAATTTCGTACCATTTTTCAGCTTCGCCTCAACAAGCGCGCTGCTGCTGTCATTCACAGAAGAATGCAAAATTTGGTAATTGCTGCCATCTTTTTTGCCGAAGGTTAAAGTGTTTTCAGGCTTGATGTTCCAGGCTTTGCAGCGTTCCTGCAGATAAGAAAAATGATGATTGTCGCAGTTCAAAAGCGCGAAACCATCTTCCACAAGTCCGGCGAAAATTTCTGATTTGGCGAGGGCGATTTCTTGTTCATTTTTAAAGAATTCAATGTGAACAGGGCCAACGGTTGTAATCAGCGATAAATGCGGCCTGGCAAGCTTAGAAAGTGGTTCAATTTCACCTAAATGGTTCATGCCCATTTCAAAAATTCCGTAAGCGCAATCGGCAGAAAAATTACACAAAGAAAGTGGCAAACCGAAGTGGTTGTTGAGATTTCCTTGGGTTGCGAAAGTTTTTCCCTGCGAATCAAAAACAAGTTTTAGCATTTCTTTTGTGCTGGTCTTGCCTACGCTGCCAGTGATTGCGATGATTTTTGCTTTGCTTCTTTTGCGCGAAAATTCGGCAAGTTTGTAGAGGGCGCTAAAAGTATTTTTTACCTGCAAAAATTGTGGATTTGCGATTTTTGCTAGGGCCTCTGCATCTTCAACTAGCAAGGTTTTGCAGCCATTTTCAAAAGCTTGTTGCAAAAAATTGTGACCATCATTTTTTTCGCCTTTAATGGCGATGAAGAGGCCGCTTTGTGGGGTTTTGCGGCTATCAATTACTACTTCATCGATTGTTAAATTATCGGGAAGTTGATGCGCCAAAAGCTCTCCGCTCAAGGCTTCAAGCAGTTCGGTTTTGCTCCAAAGTGTCATATTATTCTCCGTGCCAACTGTTGAGATTAAGCTTGTCGTCGAATCTGGCGCCAAATTGTTGTATGATTTTTGAAGCCAAAAAATTTCCTAAACGCGCTGATTTTTCTAGGTCGTAATGATTGGCAAGTCCGCACAAAAAGCCGGCGGCAAAGGCATCGCCAGCACCAGTTGTGTCAACTAGGTTTGCCACGCCGTTTGCCGCTACCTCGTAGTAATTATGATTATTGATCACAACGCAACCCTTCTCGCTTCTGGTTATGGCGCCAATTAGGTGATTATTTTTGAAGAAGAAATTTTTGATTTTTTCGATGGAAAAATTTGGCCAAGAAAGCAGCGAAAGAATCTCGTCTTCATTGGCAAAAACGATATCTAAATCGTTCAAAAGTAAGTTTTTGAAATCTGTTTTATGGCGAGCAACGCAAAAAGAGTCGGACAGCGTAAATGCAACTTCCACAGCATTTTGCTTAGCATAAGAAATCGCTTTTTTTAGCGCGGAGCTGGTGTGATTTCCGTCCCACAAATATCCTTCCAGATACAGAATTGACGCGTTTTTGAAGGCATTCTGCGGAATGTCTTTTTCAGTGATTTGTGAAGCGCAGCCAAGGAAAGTGCACATGGTTCTTTGCGCATCTGGCGTCACTAAAATAAAGGATCTGGCCGTTGCTTTTTGGGCCAGTTTTTTGCCAATAAATTTGCAGCCGGTTTTTTGAATTTCGCTGATGAATTTTTCGCCAAAAGCATCGTCGCCAACTGCGCCGATAAAGGCGGTTTTGACGTCGATTTGGCCAAGAGTTGCGATGGTATTTCCTGCAGAGCCACCCGAAGTAATTTTTTCAAAAGGAAGCTCGGAAAGCTTGAGCGCCATGCTTTCGTCGATTAGCGACATTGAGCCTTTCGCCAGCCCATTTTTGCTTAAAAATTCGTCGTCAACTTTGCATAAAATATCGACGATGGCATTGCCAATTCCAATGATTTTGTAGGTCATGTGATAATGATTTTAAAAAATTTTTTCTTACCAACCGACAATTCAAAATCGCCGGTTTGGTTGATTGTGTGATTAATGTCTGAAACTGCGTCGCCATTGATTTTGACGGCTTTTCCTTCAATTAATTTTTTTGCTGCACCTTTTGATTCAGCCGCAGCAATTTCAAAAATTATGTCGGTGAGTTTTTTTGATTTTTCCAATCCAAGTGAAATTTCTTTTTCTTCAAAAGCGTTAGAATTTTTGGAAACGAAAATCTCGCGCGCCTTGTTGAGAGCATCGTTTGCAGCAGCTTCCCCGTGACAAATCTTTGTTGCTTGAAAAGCTAAAACTTCTTTCGCCTTATTTATTTCAGCGCCTGGCAATTCCTCAAGTTTAGCGATTTCGCCAAGATCCAAATCAGTGAAAAGTTTCAAAAATTTTCCAACATCGGCGTCGTGCGTGTTGCGGAAATATTGGAAATAATCGAAAGGTGAAAGCATTGATGAATCCAGCCAGATCGCGCCATCAGCGGTCTTGCCCATTTTCTTTCCATCTGCAGTTGTTAGCAAAGGTGAGGTGAGGCCGAAAGCTTCACGAGCGTGAGCTTTTTCGCCGTTCGCTGCAGCGACTCTTCTGGTTAGTTCAACGCCGTTGACGATATTCCCCCATTGATCCGACCCGCCAATCTGTAGGCGGCAATTATATTTGCGGTTGAGCTCAAAAAAGTCGTAAGCTTGTAAAATCATGTAATTGAATTCGAGGA
Organism: Rickettsiales bacterium; assembly: GCA_044360285.1. Classification (GTDB taxonomy): domain Bacteria; phylum Pseudomonadota; class Alphaproteobacteria; order Rickettsiales; family UBA1997; genus UBA2645. Next base: position 9,755 of record JBIKKP010000008.1, on the reverse strand, counting down.
AAGAAAGCGGCTGCTCGCGCTCTAGTCGTGTTTTTACAGAATCAAAAGACAACATACGATTGATCGAAAAATGGCGGCCGATATCGCGTAAAAAATCGATGTAATTTAAGTGGCGCAACCAGTCGTCGTTATTGACGAGGATGGCGTTGTAGGCGCCGCCGCCGAAGCTGATGAATTTTTCGAGAGTTTTGCGAATGCCAGAAAGATTTTCGGCAATCTGTGCTTCGCCTAAAATCTGGCGTGCTTCGTCTTTACCGGATGGATCGCCGATTCTTGTGGTTCCGCCGCCCAAAAGAACGATTGGTTTGTGACCATATTTTTGCAGCAAACGCAGAATCATAATTTGGATCAAACTGCCGGCATGCAAAGATTTGGCGGTGCAGTCAAATCCAATGTAAGCGGTGATTTTTTCGCTTAAAAATGCTTCGTCGAGTTCATTTGCGTGAGTCGTTTGAGCAAAAAATCCGCGCGCGCAAAATTCGCGCAAAAAGTCCGATTTGAAAACTGCTTTCGAGTTCATTTTTTTGGAAAAATCTTGAAAAGATGGAAGTGCCTTGCGAGTTTGTAAATCGTGGTTCAATTAAGCAAATAATTTTTCAAAATGCAGCTCCAAGAAAAGCAAAAAAATGCGTCGATTTGGTTCAAAAATTTACGCGATCAAATCTGCGCCGAATTTGAAGAAATCGAGGCTGATTTTGCCGCAAAAAATTCACTAAAAAATCCAGGAAAATTTCAACGTAAAAATTGGGATCGCGACGGCGGCGGAAGCGGCGAGATGTCTTTGATGAAAGGTAATGTTTTTGAAAAAGTTGGCGTCAATTTTTCGGAAGTTTTTGGCAATTTTAGCGAAGAATTTCGTGGTCAAATTCCTGGCACCGAATCTTCCTCAAAATTTTGGGCGAGTGGAATTTCTTTGGTGGCTCACATGGCTTCTCCATTGGTTCCGGCGGTTCATATGAATACGCGTTTTATTTGCACGGAAGGCAAACAATGGTTTGGCGGAGGCTCGGATTTAAACCCAATGTTTGAGTTTGAGGCTGATACAAATGACTTTCACGGCGCTTTCAAAAAAGCCTGCGATGCTTGTGATTCCAGCTATTACGAACGTTTTAAGAAATGGTGCGATGAGTATTTTTTCATCAAACATCGCGGCGTTTCGCGCGGTGTTGGCGGCATTTTTTACGACTATCTTGATGGCGAAAATGACTTCGAAAAAAATTTTCAATTTACCAAAAATGTTGGCTTGGCTTTTGCGGAAGTTTTTCCCAAATTAGCGCGCCGCCACATGTTTGCAGCCTGGAATGAGGAGCAACGCCAGCACCAATTACGCAAACGTGGGCTTTATGCCGAGTTCAACTTGCTCTATGATCGCGGCACCAAATTCGGCCTAATGACCGGCGGGAATGTTGAGGCGATTTTGATGTCGCTTCCGCCGCTGGCTGCTTGGGAATAACTTTACATCGTGCTGTGTTGGGTTTGTAACCCAGCACATAGGTTCATGCAAAAATTTCCAAATTCTGAATTGGTTCGGCATGAACGTTTCGGGCGGCATTACAAATGCCGCCCGAGCATTTAGGAACAATTTTAGGACGCACTCGACATAATTAAAAAAATGCAAAAACTAGAAAAAATTTACGAAGGGCTTGAGCGACGGAGCTTCAGCTCCGGTAAAACGGCCTAAATGGCCGTTTTAAGCGAATAGCGGGCTTGGCTGTGACAAGCCCAGGGCTTACTCGAAACAATTAAAAAAATGCAAAAACTAGAAAAAATTTACGAAGGTAAAGCTAAGCAACTCTTTACCACAACTGATCCATCTCTTTTGATTCAATTTTTCAAAGACGACGCCACAGCTTTTAACGCGCAAAAGAAGGCGGTGATTGAAGGCAAGGGCGTTTTGAATAATTTGATCTCGGAAAAAATTATGCTCGAAATGGCAGCAGCTGGCATTCCAACGCATTTCGTCAAGCGTTTGAACGAACGCGAGCAGCTCATCGAAAAAGTTAAAATTATTCCCCTCGAAGTAATCATTCGAAATATCGCATCCGGCTCAATGGCGAAGCGACTTGGCATTGAAGAAGGTGTTGAATTACTGGCACCAGTTTTTGAAATTTGTTTTAAGGATGATGCACTCGGCGATCCGCTGATTAACGATGATCATGCGGTAAGCGTGTTGAAAGTTGTCAGCAAACAGCAGCTTGAAGAAATCAAAAATCTAGCTCTGAAAATTAACGAAATTTTGCGTAAAATTTTCGCTGGAATTGGCATTCGTTTGGTCGATTTTAAAATCGAATTTGGTCTAAACGCGCAGGGAAAAATTCTTCTCGCTGATGAGATCAGCCCAGATAGCTGCAGGCTTTGGGACGAAAAAACTTCTAAAAAACTCGATAAGGATCAATTCCGTCGTGACTTAGGAAACCTGGTTGAAGCTTACAGCGAAGTGGCTTCGCGGCTTGGAATAAAACAAAACTAAACTATGAAAATCAGAATTTTGATCTCTCTAAAAAAAGGCGTACTTGATACTCAAGGTAAAGCAATTGAAGGCGCTTTGGTAAAAAATTTAAACTTCCCACAAATCTCGCAAGTCAGACAAGGAAAGGTTGTGGAGCTTGAAATAGCAGAAACAAATCCTGATCAAATCAAAAAAATTGTCGATGAAATTTGCGACAAATTGCTCGTTAACAAAATCATCGAGAACTACAGCTACGAGGTTTTGAAATAGTTTTATGAAATCAGCGGTAATCACTTTTCCTGGCTCAAATTGCGATCGCGACGCGGTCGACGCATTGCAAAAAGTTGGCAGCAAGGTACAAAAAATCTGGCACCAAGAAAGCAAACTCGATGATGATTTGGATTTAATTATTGTGCCGGGCGGATTTTCTTACGGCGACTATTTGCGTTCAGGCGCGATGGCGGCAATTTCGCCGGTGATGCTTGAAATCAAAAGACTGGCAAACAAAGGCGTGCGTGTTGCGGGGATTTGCAACGGCTTTCAAATTCTTACTGAAGCTGGACTTCTTCCAGGAATTTTGTTGCGCAATTCTGGTGTGAAATTCATTTGTCGCGAAGTGTTGTTAAGCGTTGAAAACACTGATTCTGTCTTCACTTCAAAATATCAAAAACACCAAAAAATTCGCCTGCCAATTGCGCATATGGATGGCAATTATTTCGCTGATTCTGAAGTGCTAAAAAAGATTGAAGGCAATGGACAAATTGCTTTTCGATATGTTGACGAAGCTGGCAATTACAGTGCTGCAGCCAATCCAAATGGTTCTGCGTTAAACATTGCGGGAATTTTTAATGAGAAGCGAAACGTGCTTGGTATGATGCCGCATCCAGAAAGAGCGATTGATGTGAATACTGGCTCGGCTGATGGTTTGGCGATGTTTGAAGGCTTGTTGGCTTAACTACTTTTTCGTAGATTTTTTTCTATCTTTTGGCGCTTCTGGTGCTTTAGAAGCAGCTTTAGCCTGCCTAGTGTCTAGCGGGCAAACAAAAACCTCTGTTGTATCTTTTTGCTCGTCAGTTTCTTTTTGATCTACTTCAAATTCTCCGCGGCATTTTTTTCTTACTTCGATGAAGTCGTTGACCAGCGAGTTGCGGATATTTTGTGCGATGAGTGTGGTTAAGTTGCTGCTCACATAATCTTCAGCGACGATAGTTCCGAAGCGGTTCCTGGTTACGTCATAGTTGTCATTGGCGATTGTTGAGCCAGTTGAAATTGTATTACCGTTTTCCAGTGATTTGAGTGTGTATTTTGCGCCCAGGGTGATTTTATTTCGACCCGACGCACCCGTTTCGGTGATGAAAGTTGCGGAGACGCTTTTGGTGAATTCGATGACCAGGAAATATTTCGGATCAACTTTGAGATAGTCAGGATTGAGCACGTCATAAAGACTGTTTTTAATGTCTTGACCCATTTTATTGCGCATTTTTTGAATGCGAACTGCGGCTAATTCTTCGGCGTAACTTGTTTCTTCTTGGTTCGACTTTTCTTCTTTGTAAATGATCTGAAAGCCGCATGCAGAAAGGCCAAGCAACATCGTAATTAAAAAAAATCTAAGCATTTTTTAGTGCAGCTTTAACAAAAGAAACGAAGAGCGGATGAGCGTCGAATGGTTTTGATTTTAGCTCAGGATGGAATTGCACTCCAACAAAAAATGGATGATTTTTGATCTCAACAATTTCAGGAAGTTTACCGTCAGGAGATAGGCCAGAGAAGCTTAAGCCAGCTTTTTCCAACTTATCTTTGAAGTTGATATTCACTTCATAACGATGGCGATGGCGTTCAGAAATTGCATTTTTTCCATAAATTTTTTCAGCCAAACTTCCTTTCGAAATTTTGCACGGATAGGCGCCCAGCCTCATTGTGCCGCCTAAATCTTTGCCAGCTTTTTTGGTTTCCTTGCCGCTTTTATCTTGCCATTCAAGCATTGTGCCAACAACGAAAGTTCCTTTTTTAGAAAACTCGCTTGAGGTTGCGTCCTTTATGCCAAGTACGTTGCGGCTATATTCAATCACTGCCATTTGCATGCCGTAGCAAATTCCCAGGCAGGGAATTTTATTTTCGCGCGCTTGTTTGATCATGGCAATTTTTCCTTCAACACCATCTTCACCAAAGCCGCCAGGAACAAGCACGGCATCGATATTTTTTGGTAAAGCTTCTTTATTACTGCGTGCGTTAACCCAAGTTATTTTTGCTTTTGCTTGCAGTGAAAAGGCAGCATGATCAATAGCTTCAAGTAGTGATTTGTAAGAGTCGCGATAGTCGTTATATTTTCCAACAATGGCGATATTTACTTCTGCTTTTGGATTTTTGATCGCTTGTTTGATGCGTTCCCACTTGGCTAGATCGGGTTTTTTCTTATGATCGAGTTTGAAGAATTTAAGAATTTCGGTGTCGAGTCCGTTTTGATGATAAACAAGCGGAACCTCGTAGATGCTTGATACATTTGGTGCGGCAATCACTGATGAAACTGGCACCGAACACATTTTGGCAATTTTTTCTAAGTGACCTTTGCTGGTTGGTCTTTCGGCGCGGCACAGCAACACGCTTGGCTGAATGCCAATTGAGCGTAGTTCTTTTACCGAGTGTTGCGTTGGTTTGGTTTTAAGTTCGTCGGCGCTTTCAATGTAGGGTAGCAGCGTCAGGTGCAAGAAGGCGCAGCGCTCTTGGCCATATTCATAACCAAGTTGGCGGATCGCTTCAAAAAATGGCAGCGCTTCAATATCGCCAACGGTTCCGCCAATTTCGCAAAGTAAAAAATCGACACCTTTAATGTCGTTTAAGATGAATTCTTTGATGAGGTCGGTGACGTGTGGAATCACTTGCACCGTGCCGCCAAGATAGTCGCCTTTGCGTTCTTTGGTAAGAAGTTTGAGATAAATTTGCCCAGCGGTCACGTTATCCGATTTTTTTGTATCAACACCGGTGAAGCGTTCGTAGTGACCTAAGTCAAGGTCAGTTTCTGCGCCATCTTCCGTGACAAAAACTTCGCCATGCTGTGTTGGGCTCATCGTTCCTGGATCGATATTCAAGTAAGGATCGAGTTTTCGCAATTTAACTGAATAGCCGCGAGCCTGCAACAACGCGGCAACAGAGGCCGAAGCAAGTCCTTTACCAAGCGATGAAACAACGCCGCCGGTGATGAAGATGAAACGAGTCATTATTTCCCCTGCATAATTCGATCAACAAGCTGCTGAATCGTTGGCACGAAGCCATCAGCATAAAACGGGTCAGTTGCAAAGCGATAAGCGCTGTGGCCGGAAAACATCAACTGATTTTCCACATCAATTCCTTGGCGAATATCTTGCAGCGTTTTTTGAATACAGAAGCTGCGTGGATCGGCTTTGCGGTCAGTTGTGTAATTCATTTCTGGTTTATCGGACCAGTTGCTGAAGCGGCATTGGCTCAAGCAGCCCATGCAATTAATTTGATCGGTGACGATTTGTGCAGATTTTGATTTATCGACAAACATCAAAGTTTCGTCTGGTGTTTTCATGCCTTCGGTGTGGCCGGCGGCAATCCATTGATCAACTTTTGTTTTGTCTTCTGGTCTGATGTAAACCACGCGGCCACGTTGGCCGAAAGGGATTTCGCAAGTGAAGTTATCAACAGCTTTGGCGCGATATTCAACTTGCCTGATTTCGCGGCCTTTTAGTTCGCGGATGAAATCATTTTCAACGGCAGAGGAATAAAAACCAGTAGGGCTGAAGCGATTGAGGTAAACGTCACCTTTTTTTAAAGTGAGTAGTCGTTTTTTCCAAGCATCGGGAACGGGATATTCTTTGGTGAGGATAGGGCGCGTGCCGAATTGAAAAACGATTGGGCCAATTTCTGGATTATCGAGCCAATGCTCAAACTCAGCAAGATTCCACACGCCACCAGCCATGATGATTGGCACTTCGTTGAGACCAACAGAATTCATGAAAGTGCGAATTTCTGCAACGCGTGGATAGGGGTCTTCGTAAGCGTTTGGATCTTCGGCATTTGACAAACCATTGTGGCCGCCGGCGCGCCAAGGACATTCGTAAACAACGCCACCTAAAAGTTCGGCCGCTTTGTGATAACTTCTTTTCCACAAAGCACGAAAGGCGCGCATTGAAGAAACGATTGGGTAATAATGAACTTTATATTTTTCGGCAATTTCTGAAAGGCGATAAGGCATGCCAGCGCCGCAAGTGATGCCATGAATGAGGTCTTTCGCGCCATCAAGAATTCCGTGTAAAACTTTTTCTGCGCCGCCCATTTCCCACAAAACATTCATGTGGATTCGACCATTTTTTCCGGCGATGTCGTTAGCGATTCTTGCTTGCGCAATGCCACCTTTGATTGAGTAAGCGATGAGCTCTTCGTGTTTTTCGCGGCGAGTGTGAGTGCGATATTCAAGTGGAATGAATTTGCCGTTTTCGTCAACGTAATCGGCATTGACACCAGAAAAAGTTCCAACTGCGCCAGCCTTAGCGAAATGTCCCGCAGTTTCTCCAGTAGTGATTCCAACGCCTTTTCCACCTTCAATAATTGGCAAGCATTCAGCGCCAGAAACTTTCAATGACTTGATTTGTTTAAGCAAAGTTAACTCCGTTTTTTTGGGATTTATCAAAGCCTTTGAAGCTAAAGATCGAGTTAGAAACTATCAACCAACAACTCGCAACTATCTGTGGTGTTTTTTGCGATAATCTTTCGGCAGTTCAAATGCGCCGCGCCAGATGCCGCGCCCAGCTTTTTTAGCTTCGGCTTCAATTTTTACGATTTCCTCATCAACGTCGGCGAAGTTGTAAATCACTGCCATTCCGTTGCGTAAAATTTCTTGGTTTATCGACTTTTCACCAAGAAAACATTTCGATAAAAAACGATCATATTTGTCTTTTTGTGCATAAGTGCAGCGAACTTCTTTTCCGCCAACAAGATCAATCAAGAAGCGTTTGCTGATCTGACCGCAATCATATTCGTGCTTTTTTTCATTGAAGCAGGTTTGGCTATATTCGGGCGCGTCGATTTCAATTAAACGAACTTCTTTTCCACCAACGCGAAGTGAGTCTCCATCAAGCACAAAAGCCTTTCCAGAAAATTCTTGGTTGAATTGCGGATGAGATTTTGCCTGCAAATTTTGACTTTGCGAAAGAGCGGGATTGGCGGCGATAGCCTCAAAAATTGCCACAAAAAATGCAGCGAAAAAAATTCCGTTAATTGCGTAGAGGAATCTTTTTCTCATTAGCTGCGAACCAGGCGGTTGTAGTCTTCCATTAAATTTGCCGTCATTTGGCTTTCTTGCGGATATTTCACTTTATCTTCAACGGATCCAATGCGCGTAATTTCAGCAGCGCTGCCGGTTAAGAAAGCGTCAATTGCGTCAGTTAGCTCTTCTGGTTTTATGTGGCGCTCAACAACTTTTATGCCGCGTTTTTTAGCAAGTTCAATGACAGTTTGGCGGGTGATTCCGTTGAGGAAGCAATCAGCAAGCGGCGTGTGCAGCTCGCCGTTTTTCATTACCAAAAATAAATTAGCGCCGGTGGCTTCAGCTAAGTATCCGCGATAATCAAGCATCAGCGCATCGTTATAGCCTTCATTTTCTGCTTCATGTTTAGAGATGGTGCAAATCATGTAGAGCCCGGCGGCCTTTGCAGCGACTGGTGCAGTGTTTGGGGCGGGGCGTTGATAGCGCGCAAATTTTAATTTGAGGCCGGCTTTTCTTGCTTCATTGGAATAATATGGCGGCCAAGGCCAGGTGGCGATTGCGACGTGAATTTTATTGCCTTGTGCAGAAACGGCCATTTTTTCTGAGCCACGCCAAGCGAAGGCGCGCATGTATCCATCAACGATATTTTGTTTGGCGACTAGTTCGTTTTTAATGCGATTTAATTCTTCAACGCTGAAAGGAATTTTGAAGCCCAAAATTGCCGCTGAGGCGTGTAGACGCTTGGTGTGCTCGTCTGATTTGAAAATTTTTCCGCCGTAAACTCTTTCGCCTTCAAAAATGCAAGAAGCATAGTGCAGCCCGTGATTCAGCACGTGAACTTTCGCATCTTTCCATGGCGTAAAAATACCATTATACCAAATAAAACCGTCGCGTTGATCGAAAGGAATGATGTCTGACATAATTTTTTAAGCGTTGAGAGTTAATGCTAGCACGGTTTCGCGCAATCTTTGAGAAAAAGATTTTGATGGTTTGAAGCCGAGTTTTTGATAAGATTTTTGATTGTCGATGGCATAGCGAAAGTCGTGTCCAAGCCGATCAATAACAAATTTGATCTGAGTTTTGTAAGACGCACCGTCTTTTTTTGGTTTTATTTCGTCGAGAATTTCACAGATCATTTTAGCAATTTCGATATTTTGAATTTCATTCTCGCCGCCAAATAAATAAGTTTCAGAAACCTTGCCGTTGTTAAGAGCAAGAGCAATTCCTTCACAATGATCTTCAACAAAAATCCAGTCGCGGATGTTTTTGCCATTGCCATAAATTGGAATGTCTTTGCCGGTTAGGGCACTACGAACTATTGTTGGGATGAGTTTTTCATTATGCTGATTTGGTCCAAAATTATTTGAGCAATTGGTGATGATTGTTGGTAATTTGTAGGTTTCGTTCCAAGCGCGAACTAAATGGTCGGAAGCGGCTTTGGAAGCGGAGTAGGGTGAGTTTGGTTGGTAGCGATTTTCGTCGCTGAATTTTGGATCGCCTTCTTGCAGTGAGCCGAAAACTTCATCGGTTGAAACATGCAAAAAACGGAAATTTTCTTTTTTTGCGCCAGAAAGCTGCTGGAAATAATCTAGAGATGCAGCAAGCAGGCTGTAGGTCCCATTCACATTAGTAGTGATAAAAACTTCCGGAGTTTTGATTGAATTATCGACGTGGCTTTCCGCTGCAAAATTTACTAACCAATCAATTTCAAATTTTCGCAGAAGCTCTGCAACAAGCTCTCTGTTATTTATATCGCCTTTGACGAAGTGATAATTTTTATTAGCAGAAATTTCGCCCAAATTTGCGGGATTGGCTGCGTAAGTAAGCTTGTCGAGATTTACGACAAAATTATTTTTGGCGATTTCTTGCTTGACGAAACTGCTGCCAATGAAGCCGTAGCCGCCGGTGATTAAAATTTTTTTCACGGAAATGTTGGATTTTTTTTAAGTGCCAAAAGTAAGGTCAAACCTTCGTTCTAACTAAAAAATCTTTTTTGCAAATGAAGGGAATAATTCTTGCCGGTGGCTCAGGCACAAGGCTTGCGCCGCTTACGCACGTTATCAGCAAACAACTTCTGCC
>JBIKKP010000061.1:0-5736 GCA_044360285.1 Rickettsiales bacterium | reverse complement strand
GCAATAATTGCCGCTTTGCGTGATGATAGTGTGAAGGCGATTTTCATGCGTGGCGGTTCTGGCGCTGACGAGGTGATTGAATGTTTGAAGAAGCGTGAAGTGGAGTTGCCAAAAAGAGGAATTCCGCTGATTGGATTTTCTGATGCAACGATGATGCAGCATTATCTTGGCTCAATTGGTGTGGTTTCTCCAATTCAAGGGACAGATATTGGACAAATTACAACTCCGCTTGACGAAGATGGCGAAGATGTTCCAAGGCCAACACCGCCAGAGGTGCAGGAGGTGGTTAGAAAAATTAGGGAAGATGTTTGCAGCTGCTTGTTTCAAACCAAAAAACAAAGCGAGTTTGAGTTGGTCGCACTAAATGATTCTGCCGCAACCTGCGAAAGTCTTGCTGGTCAAATGGTGATTTTTAATGAGCATAGCAGACGCGCCACTTATCGCACAGTAACTGATCCATCAATTGCACCAATTTTGCTTCTTGAAGGTGGAATGGGCGATGGCAGAAGTTTTAGAGATGGTATTCCTTTTGCGCTTGAGCATCTAAGGTCGCAAGGTCAATTAGAAAATCTGAGGGCAATAGTTTTAAGCAGAACTGACGGAAATCCGCCGCGAGGTGAAGGCGCGCCAAGTCGCGAAGAACAACTCGAAGAAGTTAGAAAAATAATTGCTGCGGCTGGCTTAGATTTGCCAGTGTTTATTGGGGCGCCATTTGGTCATGGGCCGATATTTCGCTTTCAGCCAATTGCGCTGCATACTGCATCTGAAATTGCAAAAGCAGAAGATGGAAAATTTGTCGCACGCTGCGATTTAGTTAGAACGAAAAAAAATTGTGCGGAAGTCGCGGCACTTGTCGCTGCAAGAGATGCTTATCGTCCAAAAGAAGCAGCGCCTTCTGTCGCGCATCACGAAGTCGAAGGCGTTATAGCACTTAGTTGCATTAACAATTCTTTCGCCATTCCATCTGGCAAACATGATTTTTTACTTTGTGCCACAAAGCATTATCACCGCGGCTGCGAGGCTTTTGCTTTGGAGGGGCGTGATCTAAGTGGGGGTGATGTAGCGATAGTTGTTGGCTTTCCAGGCCTTGAAGAGCTTAGAAAATTTAGCCGCCCAGGAACTGCAGATGAAGAGCTAAGCAAGCAACAAACGAGAATCGTAAAGCAAGCGATGCAAATGACGATGATTGAGCTGCTTAAAACCGAAGAATTGCAAAAAGCAAAATCGCTGACTTTTTGTTCGCAAAACCAGATTCCAAAAGAGCTCAATGATTGGCTGCTTGATTTTTCAACTCGTCATAATTTGCCATGCGCTTTATCCACCGCCAAAATTCCTGAAATCATGGAAAAGTTAGCATCACCTTCTGAGGTTAGTGTTTGTAGTGTTGAGGTTAAAACTGCAGTGGCGAAAGAACCGGCGGCCTCAACTTTTTTGGTTGGCAAAGTTGATAGACTTGTTGGATCTGGCGCTCTTTTGCTAGTGTAAAGATTGAGTGATAATCTTCTAAAATCATCAGCCACAGACTAGTCATCCTTTATACCATTGGTGGCGGCGCTAATATCCGTTACTAAAGCTAGCGCGGTTTTGGAATTTTATAAATCAGTGGCAAAAGTTAGGGAAAGAGAGTAGCGGCATAACGGCTTGCAATTAAAAAACCCTGAAAATAGGTTGCGCCCCCTTATTTTTAGCGCCTTTCGCTGAATTGCTTTATTTAAAGATGAAGTTGCCTCTGGGAATTCGTTCCAGTTGGTTGTTTCTGGCGCTGTAACTCAAACGAGCAAAATTATGAAAAGAACTTGGCAGCCTAGCAAACTTGTGCGCAAAAGAAGACATGGTTTTAGATCAAGAATGGCAACGGTTGGTGGACGCAGAGTTATCGCTCGTCGTCGTGCTAAAGGCCGCGCATCTTTGAGCGTTTAGTCGCCTGTTGGCTTTTGAGCTGCGGTTTTGTTGGAAATTTTTTTAGTTGATTACGCAATTTTCTAAAAAAATTTCTGCTTTGCGCGGCAAAGTCAAAATCTCGCACGCCACCTCTCCGCTGTAGAGAGTTTCGATGTTAAAAATCCTTCCAGTTAAAAAATCCGCCGAATTCCAAAGAATCGGCAAAAAAGGCGACAAATTCTATTCTAAGTCGCTGATCCTTCTCACCTGCCCAACGCCGCAGAGCTATCTTCCCAAAAATTCTCCTGATAAAAAATTGGACCAATTTTGCCGCTTCGGTTATACAGTGGCAAAGACTGTGAGTAAATTGGCGACGCAAAGAAATCTGGCCAAAAGGCGTTTGCGTGAGGCTGTAAAAGTACTTGGAGCTTCAATTGCTAGAAAGCATTTTGATTATGTGATTATCGCTAGAAAAGAAATTCTAGAGGCAGACCTTGTTAAAATTTCAAGCGACCTCAAGTTTTGTCTAAGCCGTATTCACACGGCCAGAAAGCAATTTTCAAAACCAAATGAGCGACCAAAAAAAATCTAAAATTCCTTACATTTTTTTCGCTTTTTTCGCTGTCATTTTCGCTGTCGATTTTTTTTACATTTACCTCTCAAACAAGACCTGGCGTGGAGTAGTGACGCAAAATCCCTATCAAAAAGGTTTGAAATATAACGAAGTTTTGAAGGCAAGTGAAAGGCAAGAGCAGCTTGGTTTTGTGTTGGAAATGAAATATCAGAAATTAGCCGAAAAACGCGGCGAAATTTCGCTAAAAATTTTCGACAAAAATTCGCGCAAAATCACTGATGCCAAGGTTCTTCTGAAGTTCAAAAGACCAACGCAAGAAGGTTTTGATTTTGAAAAAGAAGCGAAGTTTTTGAGTGGAGAATACAGCGCAGAAATTGATTTTCCGCTTAAAGGTCAATGGGATGTCGAGGTCCTTGCACAAAGGAATGGTGACATATTTCAGCAAGTGAAGCGTTACGTTGTTCAATGATAAAATCTTGTTTGCACTGCGGCGAAGATACGAAAGATTTGGCGCAAGATTTTTGCTGCCTTGGATGTGATTCGGCCTATAAAATCATAGCTGCGCAGGGTTTTGAAAATTATTACCGCTTGCGAGAAATCGATCCAAAAATTCGCAAAATAAAACCAGAAAGCGATTCGGGTTTTGATGTTTCGCCCTTTGTTGCTGAGGAAAAAAATCAGCAATTTTGCGTGACTTTGATGGTGCAGGGCCTGCATTGCGCAGCCTGTGTTTGGTTGATTGAAAGCCTGTTAAAGAAGCAAAAAGATGTCATTGATGCGCGCATAAATCTTTCCAGAAAAACGCTGTTTTTGCGATTTGCGGGTGAAAAAAATTACGGCAATTCGTTGGTGAAATTAATCGAAGAAATTGGCTACAAGCTGCTGCCATTTGACATCGAAATCCTCAAAACCGAAGAAAAAAAATACGACAACTCAATCTTGTTAGCCCTTGCGGTTGCTGGTTTTGGCATGGGAAACATCATGTTGTTTTCTTTATGTTTGTGGTTTTTTGGTGTCGAAAATATGGGCCAAAATACTAGAAATTTGCTGCATTTTTTCTCATCGCTCATCGCGCTGCCGGTGATTATTTTTTCTGCGCGCCCATTTTTCACATCGGCCTTTCGCTCAGTAAAGGCGGGCTTTCCTAACATGGATTTAGCCATTTCAATTGCCATTTTTTTGGCCTGCGTTGTTAGTTTATTTGAAGCTTTTCGCGGAGGTTTACACGTCTATTTTGACTCGGTAGTGATGCTGATTTTTTTCTTGTTGATTGGCCGTTATCTTGACATGAAAGCGCGCAAAAAAGCTTTCTCAATTGTTTCGGAATTTAGCTTACTTGCCGCAAGCTTCGGTCGTGTGGAAATTGATGGAAAAATAAAGATTTTGCCAATCAAAGAACTGCGTGAAGGTATGATATTGCTTGCTGCAGCTGGTGAGCGAATTGCGGCGGATGGTGTAATAATTGAAGGCGAAAGTGAAGTCGACATGTCGATAATTACTGGTGAATCGCTGCCAAAAAAACTCTCGCCAAATTCGGAAATTTTTGCCGGCACAATTAACCAAGGTGCGGCGCTGAAAATTCGTATCAGCAAGTCAAACGAAGACAGTCTTTTAGCGCAGATAATTCGCTTGAGCAGCGAGGTTGAAAACAAGAAAAATCACTATGTGCGATTAGCCGACCGCCTTGCAAAAATCTATCTTCCTGGCGTTCACATCTTGGCCTTGGTCACTTTTATTTTTTGGTTAAAATCTGGCTTTGAAGTGGCGTTGATGAATGCAACGGCGGTGTTGATTATCACTTGTCCATGCGCTCTGGCATTGGCTGTGCCAATTGTTCAAACTATTGCAATTTCTAATTTTATTCGTCGCGGAATTTTGGTGAAATCAGGCGAGGCGCTAGAAAAATTGCAGGAAATTTCGACAATCGTTTTTGACAAAACCGGAAGTCTGACGCTAGGTGAGATGCAGCTTCGCGAGATTTTTCTGCTAAAAAATGGGGTGAAGATTTTGCCAAGCGATGAGCAAAAAAACTTCTACTTAAAACTTGCTGCCTCGCTTGCAAAAAGCTCAAATCATCCCATTTCGCAAGCGCTGGTAAAAAATTGCAGCCAAGATTTGTATAACTTACAAGCCCAGGAAATTCGCGGCTTTGGCCTGGAAAGTGTTTTTGAAAATAAGGTTATAAAACTTGGTCGTGGTGAATTTTGCGGAATCAAAAATTCCAAAAATTTGTTAGAAAATTTTGCAAAAACTTTTTTGAAATTTGGTGAAGATGAATTGGTATTTTTCTTTGATGACGTCGCTAAATCAGATGCTGCGCAGACAATTTTAGCCCTAAGAAACTTCGGTAAAAAAGTGATTTTACTTTCTGGTGACGAAGAAAACGCGGTGAAAAAAATCGCTGCGCAGTTGCAAATTGATGAATTTTATTTTTCCAAAACACCGCTTGAAAAAGCGCAATTTTTGGAAAATTTAAAAGCAAAAAACCAAAAATTTATTATGGTTGGTGATGGGCTTAACGACGCTCCAGCACTGGCTTTGTCTGATGTTTCAATTTCTTTTTCTAAGGCAATTGATCTGTCGAAAAACATTGCTGATATCGTGATTTGTGGCGAAAAACTAATGCCAATTTTAGAGCTAATTGATTCGTCAAAAAAATCACTTTCGCTGATGAAACAAAACTTGCTGATTGCGCTGATTTACAATTTTCTTGCCGTGCCTTTTGCGGTTGCCGGCTTTGTGGTGCCTCTATTTGCAGCTCTTGCTATGTCTTCGTCGTCACTGCTGGTTTTGTTTAATTCTTTTCGGATGAATCGCTAATGTCTGTGTTACTTTTTTTAATTCCAATCACTATTGGCCTGGGTTTGCTGGGGCTTGGCGCTTTTTTGTGGAGTGTCAAAAACAAGCAATATGACGATTTGCAAGGCGCGGCGAATCGTATTCTTTTTGATGATGAGAAGAAAAAATAGCTTTTGTGGCTTGTCTTTTTGATGTGTGAATTTTAGGTTTCGCCAAATCTTATAAGTGCGGCTCTAGCCCTAGAGCGCCAACAACTCCCAAGAAAAACTTCCAGGCAAAGATGAAAATTTTTTCAAGCAAAAATTTAGTAATTTTTTTGGCGATATTTTTCGTTTCTTGCGCATCAAAGGAAGATCCTAAGCAAATTCGAATCGTTGATATTCAAGGCAAAGCGCATCAGGTGACCACAAAAATTCCTCCACTAAATGTCAAAGCTTTGGCCGAGCAAGGCAGGATGCAGGAGGGTCGCAACACTTTTGAAA
>JBIKKP010000007.1:0-46045 GCA_044360285.1 Rickettsiales bacterium | reverse complement strand
ACTCCGCAGCAAGTTCTTTTGCTCTTGCTCCATGAATTCTTTCATGCTGTTGCAAAAAATAATGTATAAGCAGACCTTTAGCAGCACAGGCAATTGAGAAAGCAACATCGCCTACACGCCCCACCTCTACTCCTCTAGCGAGAGTCTCTAAATCCCCCTCGGTTAATTCGGCCTTTTTTCTTCTGTCAACGGAAGCAACTGCAAGACGCACTTCTGCATCAAATGCTGGGGTAAAAACCGGACTAGTCATATTTTTTGTTAATTAGCGTTAACATTTTTTGGAAACCTTCCTCAATTGAAAGCTGGCCGTTATCGATTACAGCAGCGTTGGCAGCGATTTTTAGCGGTGAATCTTTTCGATTTAAATCATTTTCATCGCGTCTTTTTAGCTGAGAGAGAATTTCTTCATAAGATCCACCAAGCTGCGCAAATCTTCGTTTGGCGCGGATTTCAACATCCGCCGTTACAAAAAATTTGTGATCAGCTTCTGGACAAACAACTGTCGTGGTATCACGCCCATCAAGCACGCAGCCGTTTTTTTCTTTTTGGCCGCGCAAAATAAATTCCCGCTGAAAAGCAAAAAGCGCGGCGCGAAGTTTTGGATTTTTTGCAACCACCGAGGCCACTGCACCAACGCTTTCGGTGTGCAGCGCTTCGTTTTCTAAATCAGCTTCTGAGATATTTTTGGTCAGCGTCGAAATTTCTTCGTCGAAATTTTGCGGATCAATTTTTTGCTCAATAACACGCAGCGCCACCAGGCGATAAATCGCGCCAGTGTTGAGATAAGCCAAACCAAAATGCGCGGCGATTTTTTTTGCCAGCGTGCCTTTTCCCGAAGCCGAGGGGCCGTCAATTGCGATTATTAGAGGTTTTTTCATTAATCTGATTGGTTGCTTTCTGGAATTTTTTTTGACGTTAGGAGGCGATATTAAAAATAAAATGCTCCCAAATCCTTATCCCTCTAAACCTCTAGAACCAGAGGACGCAGCCAGCGGTGTTGCAGACAAAACTGCGCCTTCACCTGCAGCCATAACTAACCACCGGTGCAACTTCTTTCGCTTGGATCCAAGCCTGGCCTGTCAAGGTTTGATAGATTTTGTCATCACCGCGTTCCATCACCAAAAAATTTCCATCCGGCTGCCTTGCAAAAAATTGGCTCTGCGCTGTTTCGGTTATGACGGCTAGAGTATCAGCAGTCGGACTCACAAAAAATCCGTCATAATGTTTTAAAGTTCCCGGCTTTCTGTCATCTTCATCGGTCAAAGTTAGTGGTTCTTCAGCAGCAAGATTTTTGCTGTAAGTGACATTAGTTGGAAGCTCAACATCACCAATCAAACCAACGCAGTCAATGCCTTGCGCGTGATTCACATCACCACCCAAAATACACATTTTTCCTGCAGCAATCTGCATTGCCTGAAATGCGGCGATTTCAGCGGTGTAGTCGATGCCGTAACACAAATGCATATTGGCAATGGTCACTTCTTGCCCCGAAATCTGGTCGCAGAAATCACAAACGTAGCCTCGATATTTGACAGATCCGTTAACTGCAGATTGAAAAATTCCACCCTCTCTGCCTTTTGGCTTCAGCCTCTCCGGCCGATACAAAGTTATTAACGGCTGCTGATCTTTTGCAGAAAACAAGAAGCCATGAAATCCCTGATATTTTAATGTTTGCCAGAAAGGACTTAGCGGAGCTCTAAAATCAGACCACAAACCGCTTATTTCTTGCAACAAAACCACGTCATTTTTGGGAAGCATTCTAAAAATTTCCTTAAGCTGCAAAGCCTTGCGCAGGGCATATTCAGACTCGCTTTCTGCCATTTTGAAGGGATTATTCGCGGTATCTTTTCCGTAACGCGAATCGTCGTAACACCTCTCCATCAAATTCCACGTCGCCACGCACAGTGGCTTGGTTTCAGAACCATCGGCACTTCTCAAAGACACGCGACAAAATTGCGGCAAATGGTCAGAAGTGGCACCGCCAAGAAGAGCGCTGCAGGCTTCTAAAACGGGAGTTCCTCCAACAGCGAGATTAATCACAGGCTTCCTGCACGAAGATGTGGCGGGGCTAGACATAATTACGATTACAAAAATTTAGATAAAATTTCACCAGCTCGTTTGCGATTACGCCTTTGTTCATCAAAACAAATTTTCTTGTTTTAGAATTTCTAAAATTTCGTTGCGCGAAACGTCTGTTCTTTGGGTTTTCGAGTAGATGGTTAAGACTAAAACATCGCCGTCTTCGCGCTTCAGATAATAGAAGACTCTAAGGCCGCCACTTGACCCTGACTCGCTGGAAGAGTTCCTGATTCTGGCTTTGTAAATCTCGTGACCGGTAAAATTTTTAGGCAATTATCCCTTGACAACAAGTAAATAATTTTTACAGTTGGCTCAGTTGTTAATCAAACGGGTCAATTATGAAAAAAGAAAAATTCACAATTAAGCAGTTCAATAAAAAATATCCGAATGACGATGCTTGCTTAGATGAAGTTTTCGCGAATCGTTACGGACATTTAGAAAACTGCCCTGAGTGCAAAAATTCTTTCAGCTATCACCGCGTTTCAGATCGTAAATGTTATGCTTGCGCTTGGTGTTCTTTTCAGATTCACCCGCTCGCAAACACTATTTTTCACAAGTCTTCAACTAGTTTGAAAAATTGGTTTCACGCAATCTTCCTTTTTTCAGTTTCTAAAAACGGAGTTTCTGCAATGGAGCTTCAACGCCAAATCGGAGTGACCTACAAATGCGCTTACCGCATGGGTCAGCAGATTCGTAAGCTCTTCGATGAAGATATTGAGAAGCTGCAAAACACCGTAGAAATTGATGAAACTTACTACGGCGGCAAAGAAGCTAACAAACACGCTTCTAAGAAAACTCCAAACGCTCAAGGCAGATCAACCAAGAAGAAAACTCCTGTGTTGGCTGCGGTTGAGAGAGACGGCAACATTATCGCTAAAGTTGTCGGCAATACTTCAAGCTCAACGATTCAACCATTCGTTAGAAATAACATTGCTCTTACTGCCGAAATCAAAACTGATGAATATCGCGGCTACAGCAATTTAGGCAAACTTGGCTACAACCACGACACAGTAGATCATGGCAGAAAACAGTTTGTAAAAGGAGCTGCTCACACCAACAACCTTGAAGGCTTTTGGTCTCAACTCAAAAGATCAATCAACGGCACTTATCACTTCGTAAGCCCTAAACATCTTCAAACTTATGTGAATGAATTTGCTTATCGCTACAACAGAAGAAAAGCGGCTACGCCTTTGTTTTCTTCTTTGGTGGCAAAGGTTTGGATGCCTTGCTAATCAAGGCATTGAAAACGACTTTGTTAGCTACCTCTGATTTTTTATTTGGTTTTTTGCGAGGCATACATTTTATCGATTATTTTGGGGTCAATCACTATGGCTGGGCGAGAAGCAATATCCTTTAGAATTTTTTTGTAATCAGATTCAGCAATCCAAGCCGCAATTCCAAAAACCACTACTCCAATAGCAGCGCCGATAAAAAGGAACAGCTCTATTCCTTGTGACAGGGTCAAATCTATTTTATGAGTTTTAATAATCGCATTCAGTAGGTCAATTTTATCAAGACCCCCTAGAATGTAAGTAAGACAACAACTTGCCACTACCAAACACTTTGGTTTTTTGACTTTCATAAACTCCTGAAATTTTCCATCTTCAATAAGATGATATTTTGTCGGTTCAGGCATTGTAACAACAAGATTTGAGAGGCCCCCAAATTCAAGAGAAGACTTAGGTTTCTTATTATTTTTCCCGATTGTTCTCTCCATCTTTCTTCACCTCTTCTAGCCCCATCCGTATTGCGCTGAAATATTTTGTGTTTGAACAATTCTTGCAAACCACTGATACTTGCGGCACAGACATCCCGCCAAGATTTATAGAGTTGTCTTTGTAGAGTAATGGCGTGGTTAAAAACGGCTGAATATCCCAATTTGAAGTTCCGCATATTTCGCATTCTCGTTTGTGTTGTGGCCATTTGTCATTTAGCCATTTTAAAGCCTTTTCTTGTTTTTCTTTCGGTAAGAAATTATTGTCATTTTCACTCATAAGATTGCTCCGTTTTAAGTTTTAGTATTCGCACACCAAAACCTATCAGGAGCAGTCCTATGAAATCAATTTATTTCCCCATTATACTTGTTGAAAGGGGATAATTGCCAATTTTTAATACGCTTATCGCCGAAAGTTCCGCGCGATAAAAAAGCAAAAAGTTTGTCTAAGTCTTCTTCGATTTTTCTAAATTTTTTCTTGAGGCTTTTTAGGTCTTTGATCGCTTTTTGCGAAAATTTTATGGTGAACATGTGATGGGTTTTTGTTGGTGAGTTTAGCGAAATCTGCTAGGATCTTTTTAGTTCTTTTTTGACCTCCTCCCAAGTCACCAGCTTCTCCTCACCTCTATCAATTCTCTTCACCATACGCAGCAAATAAGGCTTCAGCATGCGATCTGCTTGTGCTTCGGTGATGTATTTCGAATTTTTTTTCTGCGGTTTTTTTACTTTTTTTGCGGCGGTTTTTTTCGGTTTTTTCTCTGCAGTTTTTTTCAAAACCTTCTCTTTGGTTTTTAGTTTTAACTGCTCTGTGGTCATCGCGATAAAAAAATCGCGAATGGTCATTCCCTGAGCTGAAGCCACGGATTTAATGGTGCGGTGCAATGCGTCAGGAATGTCTAAAGTTAGTTTACTCATAAATTTTTGGTTATTTGTTAGCGTGATGTAAAACTGTATTTACCACAAAACTGTATTTGTGTTTTTTTGAAATTGTAGAAAAATATCATCAAAAACGCTAGCTACCGCGCATATTTTATTTGAAAGCCAAAGTCAGCCACCTCTACCACCAGACCTACTTGGCACGGGAGCGACGGATTGCGCCAAAAAATCACTCACTGTTTTTTTTGAGTCAGGTTCTGCAAGCAACTGCGACAAGGATTTCCAATTAATTTTGGAATCAGTCATGACTTTTGGCGCAAAAATTGCCGTTTTGTTTATTCTGTTATCGCAGGAATATTTTTTACCCGAACTTGTTTCAAAAGTTACTATGTCATTGCTGTGAAAAAGACTGGCTAAGTTTTTTAAGGCCGCGTCTTGCGAATTACCCCGAAAAATATCATCAAGTAAAATTACCGCTCTGCTTCCAACCTTAATTGAAACAATAATTTCATTTTTTTTTGGAGTGGTTTTTGCTCCAGCCTCATTGGTGAATCGTCCATTTTCAGGAGAAAAAACCTCAAAAATTTTTAAACCCGTTTTACTCTCCGCGCCGTAAGTACAAACATGGGCTTGCACTCCAATGCCACGATAGGGAACTTTTGGCACAACGACAGCTCGCTGACTATCCACCATCGCTATAAAATTTTGTAGAGTTACAGCCGACGACGATGGCGGCGCATTCGAATCAACAAAGTTTTTGATATCGACTAACTCACTATCCTCAATCAAAGCTGCAGAAGATGAAGCAACCAAGCTGCTTGCGCTAGCGCTTCCTGCAGCAACTGTTGTGCTTGGAGCTGCCGCAGCTGAGGGTGTAGCAGTTTGAGCAGCTGTTGAAACTCTGGGCTCAGCGGTGAGCGGAACTGTTGTTGGAACAACCGCTGGAGGAACTGCCCCAGTCGGCGCCAATCTAGTAGTACCTCCTACAGGCATTGCCCCAGATGTAACTCTGGCAGCAGCTATGGGAGTCGGCGGAACAGCTGCGGGTAGAACTGGTGCAGCAGCCGCAGCGCTCCAGGCCTGACCTCTCAAACTTTCGTAAGTTTTTTCATCACCACGCTCCATCACCGCAAAATTTCCGTCGGCCTTTACTGCAAAAAACTGGCTCTGCGCCGTTTCAGTCACCACCGCAACAGTATCAGCCGTTGGGCTAACAAAAAATCCGTCATAATGTTTTTTAACACCCGACCGCCTGGCATCTTCATCGGTAAGAACCACCGGCGCTCCATCTCCAAGGCCCTTAACGTAAGTGACGTTGGTTGCCAGATCCACGTCACCAATCAAACCAACACAATCAATCCCTTGTGCGTGATTTGTGTCGCCACCCATGATACACATTTTTCCCTCAGCAATCCTTGCCGCCTGGAACGCGGCGATATCCGCAGTATAATCAAGATCATAACGCAGGTGAAGGTTGGCTATGGTTACAACTTGACCAGATGAGCTATCTGTGAAGTCGGCTGCGTAACCTCTACATTTATTTACACCAGTAGTACCAGGTTGTGTTAGAGAAGAGAAAATACCACGACCGCCTCCTTGAACTTCCTGTAATCTTGCTGTTCGATATAACATTATCAAAGCCTGCTGATCTCGGGAAGATTTCCTAATATGAGAAAATCCTAATCGACGCATTTCTTGCCTCAGGCGACTAGTCTTATCTTGAAAATCACCCCACAAATCACTCACCTCTTGCAACAAAATCACATCATTTTGGTCAAGCATTCCAAGAATTTCCTCAACTTGCTCAGCCTTTCTGGCATCACGCTGTGGAGTTGGCTGACCTCTTGCCACACCCTGATCTTCTGCCATCTTCAGCGGATTATTTGCGGTATCTGGCCCGTGAAGAGAATCATCGTAACATCTATCCATCAAATTCCACGTTGCTACACGAAGCGGCGCAGTAGTTGAACCATTATCTCTTCTTAAAGCCACTCGAATAAACTGCGGCAAATGGTCAGAGGTTGCGCCACCAAGCCTTTGCGCAAGTCCGTTTAAAACCGGCGTTCCTCCAACTCTTCGATTGCGAGCTATTATTTTGCGATTAGGTGCGATTGCTGGTCTAGTCATGATAATAAAACTTTCTTACAGCATTTCGCCGATTTTTTTGGTCTTCAAAATTTCGCGCGCTTTGGCGTATTTGTCGTCGTGCCAGAAAATCAAACAACCGTTGCAACCCTTGCCGCAGCAGCCGTCAACGCCAGTTCGCGCCGTTCTTGGGGCAATTTTTTCATCACCTACTTCCAGCGCTTGGAAATATTTTTTTCGTTTATTTTCATATTTTATTTCCCGCACTTCGCCTGCTTCAAGCTGGTGAGAGAGTTGGCGCGATTCGACTTTCAGCTTCTCACTTTCATCAAGCGCTTTTTCTTTTCGAATCAAAGAAAGTGGCGGCAAAAGTTGCTGCAATTTTTCTTTTTCAATTTCGTGGAAAGCTGATGCGGGAATGCGAATCAGCGGCTTCACGCCCGCATTCACAACATCGGTAGTCTGCCATTTTTTTCCATCACGCGAATAGTTGAATTCATAAATTCGAAGCAAAATCGGTTCGCGTAAACTTGGCGATAAAAATTCCAGCACATCGCCTGCAGCCAATCGGTTCTTGGCTTCAATTAGAATATCATCACCATCCCACGCCACAACTTTTCCGGCAAATTCGTAAAATGAAGTTGATCCAGTTGATTCATAATCATGCGCCAAGTTGGTCAAGCGGCCTTCGTGGAAAGCCAGGGTGTAGCCACGATTGGCAACAGCGTTGATTTCATCCATGTAATCCTCAGCGCGCCAATTTGCTGGGTCTTTTATGTAATCATCAATTGCCGCGCGATAAACTCTGGCAACGCTTCCTGCATAAAATTCAGTTTTGTTGCGACCTTCAACTTTGAAAGAATCGAGGCCAATTTTGATGTATTCGTCAAGTTTTGGCAGCAAGCACAAATCCTTTGAATTCAAGATGTAAGAGCCCTGCACGTCTTCTTCGAAAGGCATCAACTCGCCTGGACGAATTTCTTCTTCTAGGAAAAAATCAAAGAGGTCTTTGTTGTCTTCGTTGATTTCAATTTCGTGCTCGGTGTTGTCTTTGAGTTTGATTTTAAGTTTATATCCCCAACGGCAAGAATGGGCGCAAGAGCCTTGATTGGCGCCACGCTCGGCCATGAAGTTGGAAAGCAAACAGCGGCCAGAATATGTCATACACATCGAACCGTGAATGAAGGTTTCGATTTTAATGTCGGGACATTTTTTTCGAATTTCCGCCAATTCTTCGAAAGACACTTCGCGCGCCATCACCACCAAGCTTGCGCCCTGCTTATGCCAAAAATCTACGGTTAAATGCGAACAAACATTGGCCTGCGTGGAAATATGCAGCTCAAGGTCTGGCGCGTGTTCTTTAACAAATTGGAAAACGCCTGGATCAGAAATGATGAGGCCATCTGGCTTTACAGCCTTAACGGTTTCGATGAATTGCGGAAGTTTCTCGATGTCTTTATTGTGCGAAAAAAGATTGAGCGTGAGATAAACTTTTTTGCCGCGTTCGTGCGCAAATTTTACACCCTCAACAACATCCTCCAAAGTGAAGCCAGACTTAACACGAAGTGACATATCAGGAGTTCCACAATAAACTGCATCAGCGCCGTAAAGTATTGCGGTTTTTAGGCGATCAAGAGTTCCCGCCGGAAGTAAAAGTTCAGGTTTTTTCATGATAATTTTAAAGTCTTATTGGCAATTTGCTCTACAACGTCAAGGTCGTGCGAGATGATGATGTAAGAAATTTTTTGCCTAGCTTGAATCTCGAAAAGCAAATTTAGAACCTCTTGCTGCGTTGCAAAATCAAGCGCCGAGGTTGGCTCATCTAAGATCAAAATTTGTGGATTTAGAATCAAGGCTCGAGCAATCGCTACGCGTTGGCGCTGTCCGCCAGAAAGTTGGTGTGGATAGCGACTTTTCAGATCCAAATCGAGATGCAATTTTTGCATTAATTCATCAAGTTTGTTTTCATCTTTTTGGTGATGAATTGCCAAACCTTCCAAAATAATTTCTTTTGCCAGCATGCGCGGATTAAGGCTGGCGAAAGGGTCTTGAAAAACGATTTGCACGTTTTTTCGCAAAAACTTTTCGTCTTTTTTCCAAGTTTTATTGCCAAAAAAAACTGACTCACCGCTTGATTTAGTTAAATTGCACAAAGCAAGTGCAAGGCTTGATTTTCCTGAGCCGCTGGCGCCAACAATTCCCAGATTTTCGCCAAGTTTTAGTGAAAAATTTAAGTCACTAATCACCTGATTTTTTTTGTAAGAAATAGATAAATTTTTTACGGAAAGAACTTCTTTTTCTGCAGCTAAGTCAGATTTTTTGAGGCTTGGCAGAGCTTTCAAAATTTTATTTTCACCAATTTTCACAACTTCATCAGCGATTTTTTTTACCACACGCAAATTGTGCGAAATCAACAAAATGGCAATTCCAAGCTCATTTTTTAAACGAAGTAAAAGCTTCAAGATTTCATCTTGCGTCTTCAAATCAAGCGCCGTTGTTGGCTCGTCAGCAATTAAAATTTTTGGATCATTGGCCAGTGCAATTGCCATCATCAAACGCTGTTTTTGTCCACCAGAAAATTGATGTGGATAATCGCTAAGCCTTGCAATTGCTGGCTCTAGCTCAACCATACGAAGCAATTCTTCGATGCGTTTTTGCAGATTTTTTTTAGAAATTTTTGGCTGATGAATGGTAATTGCCTCAGCAATTTGCGCACCAATTTTATGCAACGGATTCAGCGACGCGTTTGGATCTTGAAAAATTATGCCAATTTCTTTGCCGCGGATTTTGGTGAATTCTGCTGCAGAAATTTTGAGTAAATTTTTTCCCTCAAAATTTATCTCCCCAGAAATTTTTGCATCACCCGCCAAACCAAGAATTGCCAGAGCGGTCAGCGACTTCCCCGAGCCGCTTTGACCAACAAGCGCCGTGATTTTTTTCGCCAAAAGCTGCAACGAAAAATCGCGCAAAACTTCGTTTTTTTGGAAAGAAATTGAGAGATTTTTTATCGAAAGTAGGGGCACAAGAAGAAGGCGTCATCCTTGAATTGCATAAGCAATTCAAGGATGACGAATTATGTGATTATTTGCCTAGATAAATTTGGATGACGTTTTCAAGCATCTTCAACGCTTCTTCACGCGGACGTTGGAAAACGTTGCGACCAATGATTGAGCCATTCGCGCCACCTTTATAGATTTCGCGGATTTCGTTCAAAACGTCAGCCTCACCTTTTGCAGCACCGCCAGAAAAGACAACAATGCGACGATTGTTAAAGGTTGACTTCATCACATGTGCAATGCGTTGCTCAAGAGTCTCAACAGGGATTTTTACTTTTTCATAAACCTTGATTGCTTCAAGATTTTCTAAGGCTTGGGTTGGTGGTTTAACTTTAATGATGTGAGCACCAAGAAGCGCCGCGATGTGCGCTGCGTAAGCACAAATGTCCATTGCGGTTTCGCCAATTTTTGACAAATCGCCGCCGCGCGGATAAGACCAAATCACTACTGCAAGACCATATGATTTTGCTTCGCGAGCCATTTCAGTAATTTCTTCAAACATATCGAAAGCAGCATCAGAGCCTGGATAAATTGTGAAGCCAATTGCCGAGCAACCCAAACGCAGAGCATCTTGCACGCAAGCTGTTGTAGCCTGATGCGGAGCAGTTCCGCCATTATGTAAAACGTTAGAAGAATTTACCTTTAAAATTGTAGGGATTGCGCCAGCAAAGCTGTCAGCACCGGCCTCGATCATTCCAAGTGGAGCAGCGTAAGCGTTCAAACCAGCGTCAACAGCAAGTTGGAAGTGATAATGCGGGTCATAAGCATCTGGATTTATTGCAAAACTTCTGTCTGGCCCGTGCTCAAAACCCTGATCAACTGGCAGAATAACCATTTTACCAGTTCCACCCAATTTTCCATGCATCAACATACGCGCCAAATTGGTTTTGGTGCCAACGTTATCAGACTCGTAGCACGACAAAATCTTTTTAACTTTCGGAGTAATTTTCATATTTTTTGAGGTTTTTTCAGAAGAAGGGAGAAGGAGAAATTTTTTAAATTGGACTTAAGCAGCGTCAAGTTTTTGTTTGATTGAAGCTTTTGTAAATTCGTTTGCGCCTAACTTAACTCGTCATCCTTGGCCTGCAGGGCCGAGGATCTCGTGAGTTTCGCGTTAAATAAAACCAGATCCTCGAGGCCTTTGGCCTCAAGGATGACGGCCGTTAATAGAAGGATGACGAATTACTTGATTCGTTTGGAACCCAATCCTAAAAGGCGCGCCTCTTTTTTTTGTGCCAATTTTCTTCAGGCGCACTTCGAAAAAAAATGACTGCACTCGACCTCAAAAAAAATACCGCAATTAAGCAAATTCAAGAACTTTGCGCGCTTCATGATGCGCAAATCAAAGCTCTTGAAGATTTTGTTGCCATGCTGCTGCAAGAAAATCAGCAATTTAACTTCATTGGTAAGTCAACCATTGATGATGTCTGGAGCCGCCATATTCTTGACTCGGCGCAGTTGATGACGATGATTGAAAATAAAAATCACAAATTTGCCGACCTGGGTTCGGGCGCCGGATTTCCTGGCGTCGTGCTGTCTATTCTTGGTTTGCGCGAAGTTCATTTAATCGAAAAATCTTTCCGCAAAAGCGACTTTTTGCGCCGCGCCAAAACAATTTCAAAAGGCCGCATTTTTGTTCATCAAGCTAAGCTAGAAGAAATGTCGCCAATTGAATTTGATTGCATCTTGTCGCGAGCATTGGCGCCACTTGACGCCCTTCTTGGCTATTCACAAAAGTTTCTCAAAAAAAACGGTTATTGCCTGTTTTTAAAGGGAAAAAATTTACCAAAAGAACTTGAGACAGCGCAAAAAAAATTCCGCTTTGATTTTGAATTAAAGCCCAGCATCACCTCAAACGAAAGCAACGTAATCAAGGTTTCTAACATTATCGCAATTCAACAATAATTTAAAGGAGCTACTATGCTAATTGGCATCCCAAAAGAAATTAAAGACCACGAATACAGAGTTGGCGCAACTCCAGCCGGGGTTCGTGAAATCGTAAATGCCGGACATAAAGTTTTGGTACAAAAAGGCGCTGGTGCGTCGATTGATTTTTCTGATGAGCAATACGTTGCTGCAGGCGCTAAAATTGCACCTTCAGCTAAAGAAGTTTACGCAAAAGCGGAAATGATTTTGAAGGTAAAAGAGCCGCAAAAAGCTGAGTGCGAAATGATTCGTAAAGGCCAAATCGTTTTCTCTTATCTGCATCTAGCCGCTGAACCACAGCTAACTAAAATGCTGATGAAATCTGGTTGCGTTGGAATTGCTTTCGAAACCGTTACTGCGGCTGATCGCTCTCTACCACTACTTGCGCCAATGTCGGAAGTAGCCGGAAAACTTTCAATTCAAGCTGGCGCCATTGCACTGCAAAAAGCTAATGGTGGACGCGGAGTTCTGCTTGGCGGCGTTCCTGGCGTTGCGCGCGGCAAAGTTGTTATTCTTGGTGGTGGCGTTTCTGGAACGAATGCAGCGAAAGTTGCAATTGGCATGGGCGCAGAAGTTATAATTCTCGACAAGTCGCTTCCACGCATCCGCTATCTTTGCGATATTTTTGGAAACTCTGCGGAAGTGCTCTACGCTTCACTTGAAAACATCGAAGCAAATGTTATCGACGCTGATTTGGTTGTTGGCGCAGTCCTTGTCCCAGGAGCTGCAGCACCGAAATTGATTTCGGCAAAAACTGTCAAAAAAATGAAAAAAGGTTCGGTCATGGTTGATATCTCAATTGACCAAGGCGGCTGTTTTGAAACAAGCAAACCAACTTCGCACAGCAACCCAACCTATGTGACCGACGGCGTTGTGCATTATTGCGTGACCAATATGCCGGGCGCTGTTGCGCGCACTTCAACCCAGGCACTTGAAAATTCTACACTGCCTTTCACTTTGGCTTTGGCTAATAAAGGCTATGAAAAAGCGCTTCGCGACGATGTTCATTTGCTAAATGGCCTCAACATTTTTGATGGAAAAGTGACCTACAAAGCAGTTGCTGAGGCGCTTGGACATAAGTTTTTCGATGCTGCAAATTTAATCTAGTTTGAGCCTTCCATCAACTTCTGATCTCATAAAAAAATATGACCTGGCGGCAAAAAAGTCGCTGGGTCAGAACTTCATTCTTGATAAAAATTTCACCGACAAAATTGCCCGCGCCGCTGGCGATTTAAGTAATTTTAATGTTCTTGAAATTGGACCAGGTCCCGGAAGTTTGACGCGCTCAATTCTTGATTGCGGCGCAAAAAGTTTAACTGTTATAGAAAAAGACCAGCGTTGCCTTGAAGCACTTTCTGAGTTGAGAGAATTTTATGGCAAACGCCTGATAATTGTTGAAGGAGATGCGCTAGAAATTGATGAAAAAATCATCGACGAAAAATTCAAAATAATTGCCAACCTGCCCTATAACATTGGCACGGTGCTGATTTTTAAATGGCTCAAAATTCTGCCAAAAATTGAGTCGATGCATTTAATGCTGCAAAAAGAAGTTGTTGAGCGAATCACCGCCAAACCAGGAAATAAGCACTTCGGCCGCCTTGCCGTGATGGTGAATTTTTTATGCGAAACGAAAAAAGTTTTTGAAGTCAGTCGCCATGTTTTTACACCACCACCAAAAGTGACTTCAGCAATTATTGAAATTATTCCAAGAGCAAAACCGCTTGCCGACGTAGAGTTTTCTAAGCTAGAAAAAGTTGTTGCTGCTGCATTTAATCAACGCCGCAAGATGATAAAATCGGCGCTGAAAAGTGTTTTTGTAAATCCGCAGGAAGTTTTAGAAAGCTGCAAAATTGCTCCAGATCTGCGCGCAGAGAATTTGAGCATTGAGCAATTTTGTGAGATTGCGAAACGATTGGGGTAAAAATTTGCCATGCGCAGGCAAGCTCAGCATGACAAACACCGAGCTTTATGATAAGTCACCCTGAGCCTGTCGAAGGGCGACGCCTTCAATCCCCGAACACAAAAAAAACTCCGCCATTTTTGCAAATGACGGAGTTTTTTGATGAAAGCTAAAAGCCCAATTATCTTGAGTAGAACTCTGTGATAAGATGCGGCTCCATTTCCACGGCGTATGGAACTTCCGCGAAAGATGGTTTTTCACTCAATTTCACTGAGAAGTTATCTTTATCGAGTAGCAAGTAGCTAGGCACATCGCGCTCCATTTTTTGAACAGAGTCAATGACGATTGCCAATTTACGTGATTTTTCTTTAACTTGCACAACGTCGCCAACCTTTAGTCTGTAGGACGCAATGTTAACAGTTTTGCCGTTTACAGTAACGTGTTTATGGCTGACGAACTGTCTTGCTGCAAACACAGTTGCCACAAAATTTGCACGATAGACAACGGTATCAAGCCTGCTTTCAAGCAAGGCTACGAAGTTTTCGCTGACGTCACCTTTTGATTTTGAAGCAAGTACGAAAGTATTGAAAAACTGTTTTTCAGAAATGTTTCCGTAAGAAAATTTCAGCCTTTGTTTTGCACGAAGCTGAACACCGTAGTCGCTTGAGCGGCCTTTAGTAGCGGCGCCATGCTGACCTGGTTTGTAATTACGTTTAAGATAAGGATCTTTAGCTTGGCCCCAAAGGCTTCCACCAAGTTTACGGCTAAGCTTTTTCTTAGCGTTTAATCTTTTTGTCATTGTTTTGGAATTTTTTCAAAGCCCGCGAAGGCTTGAATTTGCTATATCCATTGGTTCTCGAGATTTTTTTACTTTAGTAAAAATTTGCCTCGAAGAATTTTTAAAAACTGACGTTTCTAAAAGGAGATAGAAGACCCGCAAAATGGCGCTGGCGTAGTTCCAGGCGGTTTGCGAAGGCGCGGCATAATTGCGGCGAATTTGGCCTTGTCAAGTTTTTACTTACAAGACGATTGGCAAGGCAAAATGGCCAAGAATTTTGGCGTAAGGTTTGATTTTCGATTTAGCGAAATTTTTTAGCTGCTCATCGCTTTCAAGCCAGAATCCATCTAGCTCAACAAGGTGAAAGGAAATTCCTTCAACTTGCGGAATTTGTGTCGATTTTAAGATTTTTCCATCCAGCGAATTTTCTTTCAAAGCCGTCAAAATCTGGCTTTTAGAAATTCCTTTCGCGGTTTCAACGTAAAGCAAACTGGCATCAGAGCTTGATTTCTCTGGCTCTTTAGTTGCAACCGCAACGAGTTGGATGCTTTGCCGATTTTTTTCTTCATCTAAAAACTTCACAAAAGGGATTGTTGCAAAAACGCGCAAACCAAGGCGGTTGTTGGCTAAAGATATCCACCAATTTTCTTGATGCTCTTTTGTATCAAACTCTTCGAAGGCATTTGGCAAAGCAAAAATTGCAATTTGCGCTTCGTTTTTTTCGAGTGCGCGAACCACGTTATTAATGCTGTCGAAGCTTTGAATTGGCACAACGCTGCTGTAAAATTCTTTTACCAAAAATTCGTAAGAATGAATTTCTTTTGGATTATGAATCGCAATTGAAAGCGGTTGTTCGTGCATATTTGCGGAAGTGATAATTTTTCGCCAAATATCGACAACTACTGAACTTGGTAAAATACCATCCGCCTTAGAAATTAGAGCTTTAATCATGTCTGCTTCGCGCGCTGACTTGATGAAAAATCTCTCATTATTTTTGGTTTTTAACTCAGCAACTTTCGCAACCACTTCCATTCTTTTTTTCAGCAGCGAAATTAGCTGCAAATCAATTTCATCAATTTCACTTCGAAATGCCAGGAGAGCTTGATTCTGTTGGTTTTCCACGATTTTGTAATTTTCGTTAAGAGTTAATTTTTTTTAAAAAATGCAGAGCGCAGCAAATTTTGGCAAGGCAAGTTTTGGCCCCTCCTACAAGGAATTTCAAGTTGGTGAGATTGTTTTTTTGGCCAAAGAAAAGGCACTTAAACTTTCTTGCGGCACAGAAATAAAAAATTTCCCCCTCGCCTTCCAAACCTACGGAAAGCTGAACGAAAGCTGCTCCAACGCCATCCTCATTTGCCACGCTTTAACGGGCGATCAATACGTCGCTTCAACAAATCCAATCACGCAAAAAGATGGCTGGTGGAACTTTATGATTGGCAGCGGCAAGCCAATTGACACCGACAAATTTTTTGTAATTTGTTCCAACATCATCGGCGGCTGCATGGGGTCTTTTGGTCCAAACACAATTGATGAAAAAACTGGCGAGCCTTATAGCGCAAGCTTTCCCCTTGTCACCATTAACGACATGGTCGCTGCACAAAATTTACTCGTTGAGCATTTTGGCATAAAAAAGTTGCACGCCGTAATTGGCGGCTCAACCGGCGGAATGCAGGCTTTGGCTTGGTCGGTGCTGTTTCCACAAAAAGTAAATTTGGTTTTGCCGCTGGCAACTTCTTACCGCCACAGCCCACAAAATATCGCTTTTCACGAGGTCGGACGCCAAGCAATTATGAATGATCCAAATTGGTGTTTAGGAAATTATTATGCCGAAAAGAAATATCCAATAAATGGTTTGGCTGTAGCACGCATGACTGCTCACATCACTTATCTTTCGCATAGCGCGCTGCAAAAAAAATTCGGACGAAATTTGCAAGACAAAGAAAGTTTTTCCTTTTCCTTCGCGCAAGATTTTAAGGTGGAAAGCTATTTACATCATCAAGGCTTTAGCTTTGTTGAGCGCTTTGATCCAAACTCTTATCTCTACATCACCAAGGCCGTAGATTACTTCGATTTAGAAAAAGATTTTGGCGAAAATTTGAGCGGCGCCTTCGTTGAATTTGCAAAAAATCCGCAAGCAAAAGTTTGTTTGATTGCCTTTTCTGATGACTGGCTTTTTCCACCAAGCGAAGCAAAAAAAATTGCACAAGCATTGCTTGCCTGCAGCGTAAATGTTAGCTGTATGACAATTGAAAGCAGCGCCGGACATGATTCTTTCTTGCTTCCAAACCAGGCACTGGAAAACACGATCGCCAATTTCTTAAACCAAAAATAACACCACAATTTATGACTGGAATCGGACAAAATATCGTCAGGCATAAAATCCGCTACGACCTTGAGATCATTGCCCGACTGATCAAACCAAAAAGCAAAGTTTTAGACATTGGCTGCTTCGATGGCGAGCTTTTAGAATTTCTTAAAAAAACTAAAAATGTTGACGCGCGCGGACTTGAAATTTCTCAGGCACAAGTGACGAAATGCCTGCAGCGCGGCCTTTCAGTGATTCAAGGTGATGCAGCAAATGATTTAAGTTTTTATCCCGATCAAAGTTTTGATTACGCAATTTTGAGTCAGACAATTCAGGCGATGCAAGAACCAAAAAAAATTTTGGAAGAAACGTTGCGCATCGCAAAATTTGCAGTGATTTCTTTACCAAATTTTGCGCATTTTAAAAATCGTTTACACCTTCTGCTGAAAGGCTCAATGCCAGTTAATAAAACTATTCCTTTTGAATGGTATGAGACTCCCAACATTCATTTTTGTTCAATAAAAGATTTCGAAAAACTTTGTGAAAAATTGAATTTTTTAATTGAAGAGAAAGTTTTTTTAACCTCGCAGCACCGCTTAATCAGCGTTTTTGGCAGCGATTTTATTGCCAATTTATTTGCCGAATATGGCATATTTTTGATCACTAAAAACGAATTTGCCCCAACTGCGCAAGAAGAGTTTGCATTTAAAAACGGCATCAAAAAAGAGTTTGGAATTGCTCTACAACCGGCCTTTTCAAGTAGCCACATCCAAGACTCTGCAAGTTAATGAAGAAAAATTTAGTTCTGTTAGCAATTCTCACTTTTTTGTTTTCATGCGTTGAAGACGGCAATCAGCAACGCGCTCGCAGCAGCTCTGATGTCTACAGATCAAACAACCGCAATTTCAATCGCACCGCAAGCCAATATCTGCGCCGCGTCAAACCTTCTGAATCAATGCAGGCGGGCATTCCAAAGCACAAACTTTACGATCTTGCGCAAGATGAAATGAGTGGAATAGATAGCGACGACCGCTATCTCGACGAAATGCGAATCAGCCGCGATTTAATACCAGACGAAGATTATCAAGGTCACTTCAAAGTTGGAAATCCTTACCAAGTTTTTGGCGTTAATTACATTCCGCAAGACTACGAAGAATTTGAAGAAACCGGCGTAGCCTCTTGGTACGGTGATGATTTTGACGGCAAAGCGACCGCCAATGGCGAAACTTACAACATGCAACATATGACTGCAGCGCACCCAACCTTACCACTGCCATCACTCATTCGCGTCACCAACTTGCGCAACGGTCGCAGTGTCATTGTTCGCGTGAATGACCGCGGACCTTTTGCCAAAGAACGCGTCATCGATGTTTCAGAAAAAGCTGCTATATTGCTTGGTTTTCGTGATAGTGGCACTACTGAAGTTAGGATTGAATTGCTACGCAATAATACCGACGAGATGTTGAAGAGGCTCAGAATTAAAAACTAATTCATCTCAATTTCGTCATCCTTGAATCGCAAAGCGATTCGAGGATCTCGTGAGTTTTTCTTGCTGAACAAAACAAGATCTTCGAAGCCTTCGGCTTCAAGGATGACGAGTTAGAAAATACCTCGATTTATTTTTTCGCCCTTTTATACAAGCGCGCGACCTACGCTTTGCTAGGTTGAAGAAAATCCTCAAAAAATGTCATACAAAAACAAGAGCCTCGATTTTAAGTCTTTGCAGCTCGAAACACAGATGGTGCGCGGCGGCACAATTCGCAGCGATTTTGGCGAAACTTCTGAAGCAATTTTTCTTAATTCCGGCTTTGCTTACAATTCAGCGGAAGTGGCCGAGAGCCGCTTCAATGGCGAAGCTCCAGGCTATGTTTATTCGCGCTACCTAAATCCAACGCTTAAAATGTTGGAAGATAAATTGGCTTTGCTTGAAGGCGCTCAGGCCTCTTGTGTTATGGCTTCAGGCATGGCGGCGGTGTTTGCGTCAATCATGTGTCAGATCAAAGCGGGCGATCATTTTATTGCGTCGAAAGTTTTGTTTGGTTCGTGCTTTCATATCGCAACCAAGATTCTCCCAAATTATGGCATCGATGTCACCTTAGTTGAAGGAACCAATCAAGAAGCATGGCGCCAGGCTTTTAAGCCAAATACCAAAATTGTTTTTATTGAAACTCCCGCCAATCCAAATCTAGAAATTGTTGATATCGAATTTGTTGCCAAACTCTGTAAACAGAATGGCGCAACGCTGATTGTTGATAACATTTTTGCCTCACCTTTCTGCCAAAAATCACTACCACTTGGCGCCGACATCGTTGTTTATTCAACAACAAAACATATGGACGGACAAGGTCGTACGCTTGGCGGCTGCGTGCTTGGCGAAGAAAAATTCATTAAAGAAATTTTACTTCCGTTTCACCGTCACACCGGCCCAGCGCTCAGCCCTTTCAACGCTTGGGTAATTTTAAAATCGCTTGAAACCTTCCCACTTCGCATGCGCGAGCACTGCTCTAACGCACTAAAAGTTGCCGAATTTTTGGAAGCGCATCCAAAAGTTAAACGCGTTTTATATCCAACTCTAAAATCGCATCCACAATTTGAAGTAGCACAAAAGCAAATGAGCTCTGGTGGCGCAATGTTGGCGTTTGAAATTAGTGGCGACAAAAAAGAGACCTTTGCTTTTATGAATCGTTTGCAACTCATCGACATTTCCAATAATTTGGGCGACGCAAAATCACTAATTACGCACCCTGCGACCACGACGCATTCCAACATGAGTCGCGAAGATCAGGAAAAAATTGGAATTTCGCAGTCAATGTGCCGACTTTCGGTTGGTCTTGAAAATGCTAACGATCTTATCAACGACCTTAAACAAGCACTAAACTAACCATGCCATCATTCGACATAGTTTCAAAAATAGACATGCAAGAAGTTGACAACGCCGTAAACTCGGTGCTGCGCGAACTAACTAATCGTTACGACTTCAAAGGTGCAAAGTTTTCAATCGAGCTGAAAGCCAAAGAAAATCTCATCGTCATCACCGCCGAAGATGATTACAAACTTGGTGCAATGCGTGATTCGCTGAAAGTCTTTGCAACCAAACGTGGCATAGATGCGCGCGCTTTTGATTTTCAAAAAGAAGAAAAAGCTGGCGGAAATTCTCTGCGCCAAGAAGCAAAGCTGCGTAATGGAATTGAGCAAGAAATTGCCAAAAAAATTACCAAACACGTGAAAGATGCGAAGATGAAGGTTCAGGCTTCAATTAAAGGTGACGAAGTGCGAGTTGACGGCAAAAAACGCGATGATTTGCAAGAAGCGATGGCGCTAATTCGTGCAGCCAATTTTGAGATTCCGCTGCAATTCATTAATTTTAGAGACTAAATGGCCATTCTAGAAACAATTTCTAACGGCTTCAAAGCCACTGGAAATCTAGCCAAAGCACTGTTTTGGGACAATCCAATTGCCAAAGGATTTAGATTTCTTACGTCAGCCTTAGTTGGCATTCCATTTGCTTTAGCGGCATGCGCAACCGCTGTTCCACTTACCGCCGCTCTTCGCGTTGCTGCAGCAGCAAGTGGTAAGTTTCTTAAATTTGCCGGCGAACAAAGGGTTAAAACCTTCAACGTAG
This sequence comes from Rickettsiales bacterium, assembly GCA_044360285.1. Taxonomy (GTDB): domain Bacteria; phylum Pseudomonadota; class Alphaproteobacteria; order Rickettsiales; family UBA1997; genus UBA2645. The sequence continues at coordinate 25,704 of JBIKKP010000007.1, read as the reverse complement.
CTCTGGTCAATGCCGCCAACTTTGTGAAAAATGGCACAAGTGCTTTTTTAAGAAATTTCTGCTTTTACGCGCCACTTACTGCAATCTCAAAATGGAAAGAATTTTCAGAGAAATTTACTAACGCACTGGGCTCAGGCAGAATAACAGAAGATGATCCGCATGCACCAGAAATCATAAGAAGTTATCAGGAAGGGGGTGCTCACTCTGAAAGTTCGCAATCAATTGCGTCAGAAGGTGAATATGAAGACATGCAACTTTATGGAGAAGAAGGGTTCGATCACAAAGACTGGGAAGAGAAGAAAGAGATAATTCAAGCCTATCAAGACTATATCATCGGCACCTATGGACCTACAGCGCCAGATCTCAGAGCCAGTCCCGATGACCAATTAAAAGCTGCGGGAGAGAAGCGTGAAGAAATTTCGCTGTGGCGCGAAAAAAAGGGCCTTCCACCAACGAAGTTTCCAACTCCTATAAGCGCAATTGGGCAAGTTAACTCTGGACCGCCAAGACTTATTTCTTAAAACGCAAAATCAACCGCCGCCGATGAAGTGCACAATTTCAACGCGCGCGCCATCTTCAAGTATAACTTGCGCAAAATCTTGCGGAGCAAGAATTGCAAGGTTTTTTTCTACAGCGATTTTTTTTACATCAAGCTCAAGCAACAAAATAAGATCGGCAACGCTCTGACCTTCCGCCAAAATTTTCTCTTCGCCATTTAGAATGATTTTGATCATAAATTTACCTGGATTTTGTAAGCTTTAGACGAGAAAAATTTTTAAAACTCAACTCGATTTCACTTACCTTAAATTGATTTACAGCCGCTACATTTTCAACAAAACCGCAATGGGATTTATTTTCACCAGCGCGATTTTGATCATTCTAATTTGGTTTAGCCGCGCCATTGGTTTTGTGAAATATGTCACAGAAAATGGCGTCGAACTCAGCCAATTTTTTTCGCTTTTTGTACTGATTTTGCCTTGGCTGCTGTTGTTTATTGTTCCAATCGCTCTTTTTGGCACCGTACTTTTAATCTACAACCGCCTGATTATAGACAATGAAATCACTATCTTAAAAAATTCTGGCCTAACCAAAATTGCCATCGCACGCCCAGCAATTTTTCTTAGCATAATCCTCTCAGCTTTCTCTTTTATCATCGCATTTTATTTGATGCCTTACGCCAATAAGGAGCTACGTTTGTCACGTCGCAACATTCAAGATAATTACACAAATTTATCATTTAATGCACAGACTTTTGAGTCGCTAAAAGACCTGACAATTTACGCTAAAAATCGCGACGAAAATGATCAGCTTTTTGGCATTTTGCTGCATGACGAAAGATCGGCAGAATACTCAATCACCATCACCGCCAAGACTGGAAAAATTGCCATCGAAGACAAATCGGCCTTGCTTTATATGAAAGAAGGCACGCTGCAAAAATCAAATCACGCCGTACAAAAAACAGAGATTCTGAATTTCGATGATTATGTCTTCAATTTAAGCGAAAATCAAAAAGGCGAAACCGCTATGCGCTGGAAAGCAAAAGAGCGCTATTTGCCTGAATTGACAAATCCAGAAAGCGATGCTGACGAACACGAATTAGCCAGCTTTCGCTCGGAAATTCACCAGCGATTCACTTATCCACTTTTACCAATTGTTCTGACAATGATTGCTTGCGCCTGCGTGCTGCAAGGGCAATTCCAAAGGCGCGGCAACGCTTCCAACTTGGTAATGGCAGTTGGTTTGATGGTGACTTTTTTAGGAATAAATCTGATGACCTATAATTTACTTGAATCCAGCCTAAAATTCGCCGTGCTGTTATATGGCAATATCGCCCTCTTTTTATTCATCAGCTTCCGAATTCTAACCGGCAATTATCGCAGTAAAAAATGAAGATCGGAACAATAAGCCTCTACATCGCCAAAAAATTCCTGGTCAAATTCTTGCAAGTTTTGCTGGGATTTTCGCTGCTGATTTTTTTCATCAATCTTCTTGACGCACTCGACAAAGTTAGTGCAAATTCTGCGCCATTTTATGCCGCGCTGCTGCTTGCTTTTTTGCAAATTCCAACCTTTTTAAACGAGATTGTTCCTTCACTGGTGCTAATCGCCGCTATTGCAAATTTTTATCTACTTTCCTCGCGCAGCGAAATTACCATTATGCGAAATTGTGGAATGTCTTTGTGGGAAATCATTGCGCCAGTTGCTGTTTCCGCACTTTTGCTAGGAGTTTTTTGGGTGACAATTTTTGACCCAATTTCCATTCAAATGTTGAAAAAATTTAATTCACTGGAAGGTCGTTTTGTCAAAAACGAAATGCGTGAAGTAGTTGCGCCACAAAACGGAATTTGGCTTAAACAAACCAATGTCGAAAACCCTGATGAAGACTTGATAATCCAGGCTAAAAAGGTCTATCAAGAAAGCCTAGAAATGGCCAATGTGACAATTTGGTACTTCGATGAAAATAACCAATTTTACAAAAAAATTGATGCCAAAGAAATGTTGATGAAAAAAGACTTTTGGCTGTTGAAAAATGTCACTCTTAACGAAGAAGATAAGCTGAATAAAAAAATCGACAGCCTCTCTGTTCCAACCAATCTTGAGGCAGATTTTGTTATGCAAAAAATCGTCAATAATTTTCAGGACGTGAAATTATTTTCAATTTTTCAACTGCCCTCGCTGATCAAAGACCTAAGCCAGGCGGGCTTCAGCTCAAATAAGTTCAAAGTTTACCTTCACTCTTTACTTGGCCGTCCGCTTTTATTTTTGGCGATGACTTTAATCTCCTGCTTCTTCGGACTTAACCATATTCGCAGCCAAAATTCTCTGGGGATGATTTTTCTTGGCATCGTCACCGGCCTTACTCTTTATATCACTTCCAGCATTATCACCGCCCTTGGCTCTTCGGGATTAATTTCGGTTTTTGCCTCAACTTGGGTAATTGTCGCCATCTGCTTGGCGATTGGCACGCTGCTGATTTATCAAAAAGAACATTTGTAAACCCTTGCCTTTTTTTAAATGAAGCAGAAATTTTTCCTACCTTACCTCAACCTCAAAAATGCAAAAAATCATTTTATGAAAAATAAATTCCTAGTCACAGCCTCAGCAGTCGCGCTTCTTCTGACTTTTTCTTGCGCAAAAAAAGACCAAAAAATCGTTGCAACTGGTGACCTAAAGGACTTGCCATCTTGGGTTGTTGATCCGTCAGTTAAAGAAGGTGTTGCTGCTATTGGTATTGCCGCTCCTTCAAAAGGTGGAATCAAATTCCAAATTCCAAAAGCCGAACTCGACGCAAAAGCAAATATCGCTGCAACAATTGGATCAGAAATCAGCCGAATCACCAAGAACGCCATGAGATCAGCAAATGTTAACGAAAATGACGATGTTGAAGAATTCTTCGCACAGGCAACTAAAGAAGTGGTAAAAGATTTACCTCTTTCTGGCGTAAAAAGACTTAACATGCACAAAGCTGAAGATGGCACTCTTTACATCCAAATGGTACTCACCAACGAAGACTACTCTAAGTTCCTTGCCAGCAGCGAAAAAAATCTGCAAGCTCGCTTAGCTAAATCAAACTTGGGTCGTGAAAACATCAATAAATCACAAGAAGCGACTAAAGAAATCTTCGACGAACTTGAAAAAGAAAGAGACTCGAAAAAAGCAGCTAAGGAAGATAAAAAAGATGCTAAAAAAGCCTCTGAATAAATGAACTTCAACACCACAAAAAAACTCAAAAATTCTGCAAAAATATGAAAAAATTACTTTCACTAATTTCTCTTTTGTTCCTTTTTACCAGCTGCAGCAGCGATCTAGGAGACGTCAGCAAAAGCGCTAAAAGCAGCGCCGCTTCACAAAGAATTAACGCCAGCGAAGGCAATAGCAGCAGTGTTTTGAAAGAGCTCGATGAGTAAAGTCTTTGCGCTTTTCTTATTTTTTTTCTGCAACAGCGCTCTCGCCAGCGACATAGCCAAACTTCCCTCCTGGTTCGCAAAACCAAAACAAAATGACAGCCAAAATCTTTACGGCGTTGCCGAAGGATTCACTCTGGAAGAAGCAACAAAATCAGCGCTAGCTGACGCCGCGGCGCGTTTGATGGTTAGCGTTTCTTCAACTTCCACTCTCACTCGCAGCGAAGATCAAAACAGCGCCAACGAAGAAATGACGCAAGTTGTGCGCCAAAATATTGAAAAAATTTCCTTCACCAATTTTGAAGTTTCGCGCAGCGAACAAGTTGGTCCAAAACTTTTCGTTGAAGCAAAAATCAATCGCAGCGCTTTCATTCGCGACCAAAAAGAACGCGTCGAATTTCTCGAAAACCAAATCGCCAATCTCGATAAAAATTCCACTAATTCTAATCCAATCAAACGCCGCAACGCCTTGATGAAAATTTCTGATCTTGGCAAAGAACTAGAACTAAAAAGCCGCATCCTTGCTGGCGCAGGCGAAGCAATTGATCTCAAGAAAAAACTTGCGCTAATCAGCGATTTTCAAAACCAGCTCGAAAAATCTTCCGACAAAATTGAGTTTTTTTTCGACATAAATTCCACACCAGAAATCGCCAAAATTATTCGCACGCAGCTCAACAAAGAAAAACTTAAAATTGCACCAAGCGGCAACAACGCTGATCCAAACCAAGTTGTTGTAAAAATTACTTCCGCAAAAAGAGAAAATAAAATCTACGAAGCTTTCATGACAAAACTTACCATAGATTTCGAAAATCTTGCCGAAGGAAAAGTGCTGGCAAGCAACGCGCTTGAGGTCACCGGAAGCTCGGTAATTAGTGAAAAAGAAGCTTATTTTTCTGCGCTAAAATCCTTAGAAGAAAAAATTCAAAGTGACGGAATTTTAAAAATTCTTGGCATCATCAACTAAATCCTTTTTTTGAAAAATGAAAAAAATTGCACTGCTTGCAACCCTACTTCTGACTGCTTCTTGCCTGCCTACCATCAAAAATCTCGATGAATATCAAAAACAGTTTTTGAACAAAACTGAATTCATGCCAAGCAAAGAAAACTTCGAAAGCAAATTACCAAAAGTCGTAGTTTTTGCGCTGGAAGAAAATAATAACGAGGTCGCAAGCAATGCCAATCTTGGCTTGGCAATAGCTAGCAATATAGAAAATATCTTAACGCAAAATCGCCTCGCCGAACTTGTTGATCGCAAAGCTGCAGAAAAATTGCATAAAGAAATTGCTCTTGCCGAGATGAATAAAACCGGCTCTTACAAAGGTCCGCAAATCGCTGATTACGCAGTTTCTGGCGCAATTTCTAACGCCGATTTCGCCAGCAAATACTCTTCAGGCAGCACTTACGTTGATCGCAATATGAACATTATTACCGTCCCTCCAAAATATACTTACAGCGCAAATGCGTCTGGAAATGTTAAAGTCTATGAGCTGCCGTCACTACGCGTTATTGAAGTCATCGAATTTAATGCCAAAAAAGTACGCAGTGAAAATGTGCAACAAAATGGCGGCCTTAGCCTTGGCGCGCTGCAAATTGGCGGAGAAAAAGTTGAAGGCGCAAAACGCGATGATGGCTTGGTACGTCAGGCTGGAGCAGATGCAATCGACGAATCTAAAGCGGCAATCAAAAACGTTTTTGCTAAACAAGGCTACATTCTAGAAAAGCGCGTCAAGGGCAAAAAAGCTATTTTCAAAATCAGCCTTGGATCAAGTGATGCCATTAAACATGGCGATGAATTTGAAGTAATTGGTCAATATCAAACGCAAAACCCAATCACCGGCGAAAGCGAAACTGAAAGCAAAATCATCACTAAAGGCGTCATAACAAATCAGATCGACCCTAAAAGCTCTTGGGTTGTCATCGAAGACGAAGATAAAGCAAATTCAATTCGACTTGGCGACAAGGTAAAATTGAAATACAGAAAAGATCGCTTCTCTTCCTTCGTAAAGACCGCGCAAAATTTCGCTAATTAGCAAAAAACATCATGAAAAAACGGGCATTAATCACCGGCATCACTGGAATGGTCGGCTCTCATCTTGCCGATTTTTTGTTAGAAAATACTGACATCGAAATTTATGGCATGTGCCGCTGGCGCAGCCCAATGGACAACCTAAATCACTTAGTTGATCGCATCAATAAGCATGACCGCATTCATCTTCTTCACGGCGATTTAGGCGACTACATTTCGGTGCATGACGTTTTGCGCAAATCAAAACCCGATTACATTTTTCACCTTGCGGCACAGAGCTATTTGCAAACCAGTCACGAAACTCCGCTCGACACAATTGAAACTAACTTGCGCGGCACAACACGCCTACTTGAAGCAGTACGCAAAATTCCTGAAATCAAGCCAGTAATTCAACTCAGCTCCACTGCAGAAATTTATGGCAAAACAACACGCGAAGATGGGCTCATCGACGAATCTTGCGCGCTTGCACCAAATTCTCCTTACGCCATTTCAAAAGCTGCTGTAGACATGCTGGGCAATTACTACGCCACCGCACACAAACTTTGCACAGTCACTGCACGCCTTTTCCCAAACACCGGCCCAAGACGCGGCGATATTTTTGCCGAAAGCACCTTCGCCAAACAAATCGCTTTAATTGAAAAAGGTCTGATTTCGCCAGTGGTTAAAGTTGGCAATCTTGAAGCAAGGCGCAGCTTCTGCGACGTGCGTGATGCCGTCAAAGCTTTGTATTTAATGGTCTCGCACAATCCAATTGCCGGCGAGCACTATAACATCGGTAAAAATTTTAGCTGCAGCATTGGCGAAATTCTTGATTTTCTGACGTCGATTTCACCGATGAAAAATCGTATAAAAATTGAAGTTGATCCAATTAGACTTCGCGCAATTGAGGGCGAGCTGCAGATTCCAGACACAAGAAAAATCTTTACACATACCAGTTGGAAAGCAGAAATTACTTTCGAAAAAACCATGGAAGACCTTCTCAATTACTGGCGCGAGCGCGTTGCTAAAGGTGAAAAATTTTTGGTAAGATGAAGTTAATTAGCAGCATTAAAGAAATCAGCGACAACTACAGCCACTTCATTTTTGACATTTGGGGCGTAATTCACGACGGCGCCAATATCTATCCTGGCGTCGTTGAAACTGTGCGCTTTTTGCGCCAACAAGAAAAAAAAATCTGCTTCCTTTCTAATGCGCCACGTCGCTCCTCTAAAGTTGCGGAAGTGTTAAAAAAATTTGGCATCACGCCAGATTTATATGACTTTATTCTCACTTCCGGTGAGGCGACTTTTTTGAATTTAAAAAAGAATCAGGACGAAAATTTCAAAACTTTCGGTCAAAATTATTTTTATATCGGGCCGCAAAAAGACATCGATTTACTTGACGGTCTAAACTATCAAAGAACGCAGAAAGCTGCCGCAGCCAAGTTCGTGATTAATACCGGATTCGAAGATGAAAATTCCAAACTAGCCGAAAAATTGCCGCAAATGCTCGAAGCAAAAAAATTTAATTTGCCAATGATTTGCGTTAATCCCGACCTAATTGTCGTTAAGCAAAATGGTGTAGAAATGATTTGCGCCGGAGCCTTGGCGGCCGAGTATCAGCGCTGCGGCGGCGAAGTTTCTTATTTTGGCAAACCTTTTCTTGCGGTTTACAAAATGGTTTGCGAAATTTTTGGCGAAACAGATAAGACAAAATTTTTAGCAATCGGCGACGGCCTAGAAACCGACATTCGCGGCGCTAATGATTTTGGAATCGACAGTCTTTTAATCAGTGGCGGAATCCTCGTTAACCAGCTTGGAATCAAATTCTGGCAAGATCCAAATATGGAAAAACTCGCTAAAATTTGTGACCAACACAAATCCGCTCCTCAATTTGTAACCTCTAATTTAAAGCTATGAGACGTCACTCAAGAAGCAAAAATTCAACTAAAATTCTAGTAGTAGCCGCAGTTGTTGCCGCACTTCTTTTTGCACTATTCGCTGTTTTTAGCGGCAGAAAAAATGAAACAGCTATTGCCAAAATTAATGGCAAAGAAATCTACAAATCAGAAATCGAACAAAAGCTACACAGCGTCTTCGACTCACAAGATCAACAGGCCGAACTTCCTGAAATCGACTCACTTCCACCAGAAGTAATCAAAATTTTAGCGAAAGAAATTTACCTCGAACGCGAGCTAACCAAAGAAGCAAAATCTTCAAAAGCCGCTAAAAGCCCAGAGTTGAAAGGTAAAATTGCCGAAAATGAAAATCGCCTCATCCGTCAAGCCTATCTTGATTCACTTATCAAACCAGAAATCACTGAAGAAAAACTCAGCGAAAAATATGCTGAACTGAGCGGTGACATCAATGGCAAGAAAGAATATCGCCTTGCTCACATCGTGCTAAAGAACGAAGAAGATGCAAAAAAAGTTGCCAAAGAATTGAAATTAAAAAAGTTCGAAGACCTTGCTAAAAAGCACTCATCTGATCAAGAAAGCGCTCAAAAAGGCGGTGATCTTGGCTATGTTGTTGAAAGCAATATCGTGCCAGAACTTTCTGCTGCAGTTCTGAAATTGAAAAAAGGCGAAACTAGCGCACCAGTTCAAACAAAATTCGGCTGGCATTTAGTTAAAGTACTCGACATTCGCGACGCCAAAGCTTTGCCATTCGAAAGCGTTAAAGACACCCTGCGCGCTCAATTGATCCAAGATAAAATCACCGAGATCAATTCACGCATCACTAAAAATACGGAAGTTGAAATTCTCATCGAACTCAAAGCTCCTCAAGCTTCACAAGAGCAAGGTGAAATAAAAACTGAAGATGGTGACGCCGCTCAAACTCCAAACCAAACTGAAGAAACCAGCGAAAAAGCGGAAGAACCTAAGGAAGAAGCCAGCGAAGAAGATAAAAAAGAAGAAGTAGAGAAGAAAAAAGAGGAGAAATCAGAAAAAAAATCTGAGAAAAAATCCTCAAAAAAATCGCATGATAAAAAAGCCCACAAAAAATAAGCAGTCGCAGAGCCACATCGCATCAGATGATTTGTGGCTCTACGGCAAGCATCCAAGTTTCACCACGCTAGAAAAAAACCGTCGCAAAATCTTTGAGATCCTCGCTACAAAAAACGCGATTTCTGATCTCGAAAAATTCATCGAAAAAAAATCCCTCAAGAATCTCAAGTCGCTAATCAAGTTAGTTGACCCTTCGCATATCGAAGCAAAAATTGGCTTAAACCAGGTGCATCAAGGCTTGGCACTTCGTGTAAGCAAAATTCCACTCAAAAGCCAATTTGATCTTTTGGAAGAATTACATGGAATAGAAGAAGGCTCCAGGCTCCCTACTCTGCTGATGCTAGACCAAATTTCTGATCCACATAATGTTGGCGCAATTATTCGCAGTGCCGCCGCTTTTGGTGTAAAAAAAATTATTTTTTGCGAACATCAAGCGCCAAAAGAAAATGCCACAATTGCTAAATCTTCAGCTGGAACCCTTGAACTTGTTGACCTCTACTGCGTCACCAATTTGAATAATTTAATCGAAAAGCTGAAAAAAATTGGCTATTGGTGCGCCGGCCTTGCTGGCGAAGGAAAAGTCGAACTTTCCAAACTCAAAGAATATAAAAACATCGCGCTAATTGTTGGATCAGAAGGCAGCGGAATGCGCGATTTGGTGAAAAAAAATTGCGATTTGCTGGTAAAAATTAAAATCGACGAAGAGGTAGAAAGTCTAAACGCTTCTGTTGCCACCTCAATTGCACTTTTTGAACTGTCAAAATGAAATATAATTTAATCGCCATCACTGCCGCCAAAAGCAATAGTGGAGCCGTCGCGCTGAAAAATGAATTGATAAAAAATTATCAATTCATCGACCTTGACGCAGCACAAAATCAAAAGCTTGATTTGATTATCGCCATCGGCGGAGACGGATTTATGCTGCACCTGCTGCATAAATATGAAAAAAATCCACTGCCAATTTATGGCATAAATTATGGCACGGTTGGATTTTTACTAAACCAAACCAAACATCAAAACCTGATCGAAGCCATAGAGCAATCTACTGTATCAATGATTCATCCACTACGCATGAACGTCATTGACGCCAACAATAAAAAACACAGTCACATCGCCATCAACGAAATTTCGCTTGTTCGTCATTCAAGCCAAGCCGCACAAATTAAGGTCGAAATCAATGGGCAAAGCCGCATTGACTCGCTGATTGGCGATGGAATTTTGGTGGCAACACCTGCTGGAAGCACTGCTTACAACCTTTCTGCTGGCGGACCAATAATTCCATTTGGCGCAAAAATCTTAGCTTTAAGCGCCATTTGCCCGTTTCGCCCACGCAGCTGGAAAAACGCCTTACTTAGCTCGGACAGCAAAATCAAGTTCACCATTCTCAATCACAAAACGCGCCCAACCAGCGCCAATGCCGATTCTATTCAGATTCTTAATGCCAAAGAAGTTGAAGTTTCTGAAGATCGCTCAATTGCTTTCCCAATCCTTTTTGATCCAAATCACTCACTTGAGGAGAGAATTATTCGCGAACAATTCATCAATTAGCTGCTTGACTGCAAAGAAGTCGCTGCCTACCTTGCGCGCCCTTTTTTAAATTTTTAAAATTTCTCACTTTATGGCTGGAAAACCAAAGGCTTCAAAAGCAAAAAGAAATTCGATTTTGTTCAAGCTAGTAAGCTCTGCTGGTACTGGATTTTTCTACCTTGCGCGCCGCAATCCGAAGCAAAAACAAGAAAAAATGGTCTTTAGCAAATATGACCCAATCGTTCGTAAACACGTCGAATTCAAAGAGCATAAGCTCTCAAGCTAAGGCTTGAAGCAAAAGGCGGACTTCAAAAAGTCCGCCTTTTTTTTGTCAAAATTTTCCGAAATTAAAATGCTCAGCAATCTTTCTTCTCAAATCATCAACCTAACCAACCAAGCGGCAATCGCTTGTTATGACTGGATTGGCAAAGGTGATAACATGGCTGCCGATGCCGCTGCTGTAAAGTCAATGCGCCACAGCCTCAATGAAATGAACATCACGGGCACCATCGTGATTGGCGAAGGTGAGCGCGACGAAGCGCCGATGCTTTATATTGGCGAGAAAGTTGGCAAAGGCGGAATTGAAGTTGATATTGCGCTTGATCCGTTAGAGGGCACAACCATTTGCGCCAACGCTGGCGAGTCTTCGCTTGCTGTTATTGCCTTCGCAAAAAAAGGCGGATTTTTGCACGCTCCAGATGTTTACATGGACAAAATCGCCGTTGGCGCTGGCTTGCCAGAAGGCATCATCGACCTTGATAATTCACCAAAACAAAATCTGCAAAATCTCGCCAAAGCCAAAAAATGCGATATTTCTGATCTAACCGTAATGATCCTTGAGCGCTCGCGCCACGAAGAACTAATCACTAAAGTTCGTGAAGCTGGTGCTCGCATCCGTCTTATCGGTGATGGCGACGTTGCTGGTGTGATTGCCTGCACTTCACAAAGTGCAAGAATTGATGCCTATATGGGAACTGGCGGCGCGCCAGAAGGCGTGCTTGCTGCTGCAGCTCTTCGTGTGATTGGCGGACAAATGATGGGCCGACTAATTTTTGGCGATAACGAAAAACAAAAAGAACGCGCCAAAAAAATGGGCATTCAAGACCTAAACAAAAAATACACTGCCGCTGAAATGGCCAAAGGCGATGTGATTTTCGCCTGCGCTGGCGTCACTGACGGCTATATGCTTGACGGCGTGAAGAAATGCAAAAACAGCGGAAAAATTTTCGTCAGCTCGCTGCTGATGGATTCAGCCGCACGCCAAGTAATTAGAACCACCAGCGAAATCTTTTAAAAAATGTCTAACATCAAAATTCTCACACAATACATCAAAGCCCTTGAACTCAATGTTCCCGGCGCTCCGCAAGTTTTTTTGGAACCAAAAGATAAGCCAGATATTGCCATCTCAATTGATATTGATGCAAAAAAACTCTCTGAAGAAAATTTTGAAATCGTGCTGAAAATTGCCGCGAAAGCGACGGCGAATAAGTCCGAGTTGTTTGATTGCAGTTTGACTTATGCGGGGATTTTCCAGTTGCAGAAAATTGAGAAAGATATGCTTGAGCAAGTTTTGTTGATTTATTGCCCTAACCTGCTTTTCCCGTTTTTGCGCAGGATTCTTGCCGGCGCCACGGCCGATGCTGGGTTTGCGCCGCTGATGCTTGATCCGGTTGATTTTGCGGCGTTGTATCATCGCAGGAAGGCGCTGGAAGGTGCAAAGCCAGAGAGTGAGTTGAAGAATTAAGCTCTCTTGTTCCAAGCGAGCCGCATGCTTCGACAGGCTCAGCATGACTACCTTTTGTCATCACAAAAAAAACCGAGTCACCCTGAGCCTGCCTGCGGGCGACGCCTGTTAGGCTGAGTAGTTACCCACCGAAGAAGTAAACTAAAAAACTAACTGAGTTTTCTGACCCCCATGCTCGGGCGGGGTTTGCAACCCAGAGCCGAAACGTTCATGCAAAATTCCAGAGTACAAATTGCATGAACATCCAGGCGGCATTGCAAATGCCGCCTGAGCGGGGCAAACCCACATTTCCACAAAATTTTTTAGAAGCGCTTCTTAATTCTCTTTAGATCATCCTTAATCCCGAGAATAGAAAATCTTTTGGGAAAAATATTCTCAAAAATACTTAGGCTACATAGCCCAACTTGCGCAGTTGTTTTTAATGCAGACTCACTATGTACGTCATCTCCATGCAAATAAATTTGTTCAAAATTTTGAACACCCTCTCCTGCGTTCACCCTCATACTACCAAATACGGCTCTTTCATTCGGGTGACCACCTTCATCGATACTGCGCTCATACAACAAATCAAAAATCCCTCCTAACTGGGCATCTTTTTTCACCAGTTCTTCCTTTATTCTCCCGACGATAAATTCTTTCTTTACTGCCGACTTAGACTTTTTCTTTTCTGCGACATCAAGGCCGTTATGCCTCTTAAGCCAAACTTCGACCAATCTTCGATCAACCTGCATTAATAAAGCATACCCCGCAAATTCTAGACACGATCTCAACAAAACAAAAGTTTCCACAACTTGCCCAGACATCGCAGTGTTGCATGATGCTCTATAGGCCGAAAACGAACGAATTAATAAGAAGGCGGGAAGTATATCTTGTGGATTGTCCAGAGCGTCGGAGATTTTCTGGAAACAATCATTGATTTCTCGTAAGTCGGAGAAGCAGTTATTTTTATTTTTTACAAAAGTAGCAAAGGCGTTATCATGAGCTCTTTCGATATACTGCGAAAGTGAGCAGCTACCGAAATCTAAAGGTATGAGTTTTTGTTTTGACGCTGCCTTTACTGACAAGCCAAACACTCATCATACTTACTCTCCCCCTCACCGCCTACAGCCGGCGCAGCTTCAAGCCCACCAACCTTCAACTCATGCAATTCGCCTTTATTGGAAACCTTATCCGCACGCTGCATCGAGGTTGAGCGGCAATAGTAAAGGCTCTTCAGCCCTTTCTGCCACGCTCTGAAATGAATCTCGTGCAACTCTTTCTTCGAAACATTTCCGGGCACGAAAATGTTCAAACTCTGCGCTTGGCAAATGTAGTCTTGACGTTCGGCGGAAAGGTCGATCATCCAGCGCTGATCAATTTCTTGCGCGGTTTTGAAGACCAATTTTTCATGTTCATCAAGGAAATCTAAATGCTGCACCGAGCCTTCATTGATGGTGATTGAAGACCAAACGTCTTCGGTATTTTTTCCTTTCGACTCAAGCAACTTCACCAAATTTTTATTCCGCACGTTGAAGGAACCAGTCAGCGTTTTTTGCGTGAAAGAATTTGCCGCAAATGGCTCAATTCCTGGCGAAGAATTTCCGGCGATAATTGAAATTGATGCGGTTGGAGCAATCGCCAATTTGTTGGAAAATCTTTCATCCAAACCAACTTCTGCCGCGTCCAAACAAGCGCCGCGTTCTTTGGCCAAAATCTTTGAAGCGCGATCAACGCCTTGTTTGATGAATTGGAAAATTTTCTTGTTCCAAACTTTGCTCATCGCCGATTCAATTGGCACATTTTTGCTTTGTAAAAATGAGTGGAAGCCCATCACACCAAGGCCTACGCTTCTTTCGCGCATGGCAGAATATTTCGATTTGCTCATCGAATCTGGCGCTTTTTTGATGAAATCTTCCAAGACGTTATCAAGGAAGCGCATTACATCTTCAAGGATTTGCGGGTTTTCTTTCCACTCATCGTAATATTCCAAATTCAGCGAAGACAGGCAGCAAACTGCTGTGCGATCTCCCCCCAAATGATCAAGGCCGGTTGGAAGGGTGATTTCGCTGCACAAATTCGAAGTCTTAACTTTCAAACCCAATTTTTTGTGATGCTCAGGAATTGCACGATTCACCGAGTCGATGAAAAGAATGTATGGTTCACCAGTTTCAACACGCGCGGTGAGCAATTTAATCCACAAAGTGCGAGCTTTGATGGTGTCTACAGCTTGGCCGCTGTGCGGGCTGCGCAAATCGAAATCGGCATCTTTTTCTACAGCTTTCATGAATTCATCAGTGACGGCAATTCCATGATGCAAATTCAGTGAGCGACGATTTGGATCACCACCAGTTGGTCTGCGAATGTCGATAAATTCCTCAATTTCTGGATGATGAATTGGCAAATAAACCGCCGCCGAGCCACGCCTGAGGCTTCCTTGCGAGATTGCCAAAGTTTGCGAATCCATAACTTTAATGAACGGAACAATACCAGAAGTTTTGCCGTTTCCACGCACGGTTTCGCCAATTGAACGCAGATTTCCCCAATAGCTGCCAATGCCGCCGCCTTTTGAAGCAAGCCAAACATTTTCATTCCACAGCCCAACAATTCCGCTAAGCGAGTCGGAACATTCGTTCAAAAAACAAGAAATTGGCAAACCGCGATCCGTGCCGCCGTTGCTCAAAATTGGCGTTGCCGGCATGAACCACAATTGGGAAATGTAGTCATAAAGGCGATTGGCGTGCTCTTGATCATCGGCATAATAAGCGGCAACGCGGGCGAACAAATCTTGGTAAGATTCGCCTGGCATTAGGTAACGATCTTTCAGAACTGCTTTGCCGAAATTGCTGAGTTTTTCATCTTTGGCGATGCTGGTTTTTACTTCGAATTTTTTTCTTGGAGTGGCGTCAACTTGCGCTTTTTTTGGCGAAGTTTTGCTGGCGCTATTTGATTTTTTTGACATGTTTTGAAGAATTTTTGTTTACTGCTTTTTAACTACATCTAGTGGCGCAACTGCTGTGATAGCCACTACATATTGATTTTTTTCGAGTTTCCAAATTTTCTATTTTGGCAAAATGATTTGTCTAGGCGGTTTTTATTTTTTCTTTTTCGCCCTAGAAACATCGAGCTTGAGCAGCTTAAACAACGCAGCAGCTTTGGCATAAGTCTCGGCCAATTCATCTTCTTTTTTCGAATCAAAAGTAATTGCTCCGCCAACTTGAAATTCGAATTTTTTGTCGCGCAAAAACAAAGTGCGAATCACCACTGATAAATTTAGTTCGTCCAAACCAACAACGCCAAGCGCTCCACTATAAATTCCACGCGCAATTTTTTCTTTTTTTGCCGCAACTTCCATCGCTTTTATTTTTGGTGCACCAGTCATCGAGCCAGGTGCAAAGCAGGCTGCAAGCACTTCAAGGCTTGAGCAATTTGGCAAAATTTTTCCATGAATTTCACTCGACATGTGGTGAACATTTTTGTAGGAATTTATCGCAAATGACTTTTTCACCAACACGCTTGCAGGCTCGCAAACTCTGGCTAGATCGTTTCTCACCAAATCAACAATCATCAAATTTTCGGCGCGTTCTTTTGGCGAATTTTGCAGATTTTTTTTGTTTAATAAATCTTGCGCAGAGTCTGGCGCTCTTGGGGCGGTGCCTTTAATTGGACGCGATAAAACATCGCCATTTTTTAAGCGTAAAAATAATTCCGGGCTTGAGGAAATTACGAAATCGTCAGCAATTTTTAAGAAAGCTGAATAGTTGGCCGGGCTTGATTTTGTAAGCGTGAAGAAAAGTTCGGCAGCGGAATTTAAATCTAATTTTTTGTCAAAATTTCCAAAAAATTTTCGCGTTAAATTTGTTTGATAAAAGTCTCCAGCGGCGATTTGTTTTTTGATTTCGTCAATTGCCGCAAGGTAGGTTTCGTCAGAAAAATTTGAGGAAAAATCTTCTACTTTCACCGCAAGTTTCTTTCGCGCTGCGGCCTTATATTTCAAGACTTCGGCAAGTTTTTTTTCTTCGTCAAAGATTGCGCGCAGAGTTTTTTTCTGGTGGTCGAATTCAAAAATTAGCGCGAATTCGATGAGGCAAATTTTTGCAAATTTGATGTGTGATTTTTTTACCGGCGGAAGTTTTTCTAAATCGCCCGCAAGCTCGTAAGAGAAGTATCCGAAAGCTTTTTGCTCACAATTTTTTATGAAATTTTTTGCTGCAGAAATTTCATCACCAACAAATTTTTTCTTTGGAAAAAGAGCAAGATAAGAAAAAGAATCGCAAACCTGTGAAGCCAGTCCAGAGTAGAGGAAAACCAAATCTTCACCTTGATAATTTTGCACAATTTTTTGTGCAAAATTTCGCGGGTCGCACCATTTTAATTTCTTAGTTGGCATTGCTTACGACATCGTTTTTTAACACTTTCAAAAGCATCGCGCCGAAATTTTTCTGCAGCTTGCGTCCCAAAAATTCATCAACGCTAAGCAACAGAAATGACGAGTTGGTGAGGAAAATTTCATCAGCATTTTTCAGCGCCGAAATTTTTATTTTTTTTCTAACAATTTCGATTGGTGAAATTTTTAACAAGCGCTCTTGAACCACTCCTGGCAAGATTTGCGGTGATTTTTCGGTGGTAAAAATTTTACCATTTTTTACCCAAAAAATGTTTGCTGACGAAGTTTCGCAAACTTCTTTTTTTGGCGATAACATCACCAAATCGAATAAATTTTTTTCTTTCGCTTCAACCTTATTTAAGACATAAGGTAAAGCATTCATTGACTTGAAGCCAAAATTTTGTGGTGCAATTTGCGTGGAAATTCCAAGTGAAATTTTTGGTGGAATTGCTCTTTCTTCCAAAGTTTGAATGATTGTCAAAGCCTTGCAATCACTGGTTGGAGCATAACCAACACTGCCAATTCCGCGACTAATTGAAATGCGCAAAATTCCGTTTTTGATTTTGTTTTTTTCAATCAGCGCTTTCGAATTTTTTTGCAGCGAAGAAATATCGTAAGAAATTTTCAAATGCCGCAAAGCCTTTAGCATTCTGCTTTCGTGGGCTTTGAAATTGTAAATTTTCCCATCAAAAATTTTGCAGCTTTCAAAAAATCCATCACCAAAAAGAAACCCGCGCTCATCAATTGAAATGCTCGCAGCTTGAGCGGCAAGCATTTGGCCGTTTTTAAAAATAAATTTTTCCATTTTTTCTTGTGACAAAGTTCCTGAAATTTTCTTTGAAGTGGGGTTTTGTTGCTGGAATTTGGTTGATGACTTTTGCTGCGCTGGCTTTGTTTTACTACTTCCAAGGACTTCCAAGTCTCAGCGATTTAGAAGCGCAAAATGAGCAGCAAGTCATACAAATCAACTATGCAAACGGCGATCCAATCACCAGTTATGGAAGTTTATATGCCAGCGAAGTAGCATATTTCGAGCTTCCGCAGCATCTCATCAATGCAGTAATTGCCACCGAAGATCGCAGATTTTTTGACCATTGTGGCGTCGATATTTTTGGAATCATTCGCGCCTCTAAAGCTAATCACAGCGCGGGGCGCATTGTACAAGGCGGCAGCACAATTACGCAGCAACTTGCCAAAATGCTTTTCTTAAAACCCGAGCGCACCTTCAAACGTAAGATTCAAGAAGTGTTGCTGGCGGTGCAGCTAGAGCGACATTTCACTAAAGAGCAAATCCTCACTTTTTATTTGAACCGCGCCTATTTTGGCTCGGGCAACTATGGAATTGCCAATGCGGCAAAAAGATATTTCAATAAAACCGTTTCCGAACTGAGTTTGAACGAGTCGGCACTGCTTGCTGGATTGCTGAAAGCTCCCTCAAAACTTTCGCCAAAAAATAATCGCGAACTGGCCGAAAGCAGAACCAGCGTGGTTTTGAAGAGCATGATTGATGCCGGATTTTTGAATGAAAAAAATCTCGAAGAAATCTTGCAGGACCCAAACTATAAAAACGATCACGCTCAGAGGCTTTATTTCAGTGACTTTGTTCATGATAACTTTGCTGAGTTTTTGAATAAAAATTCGCTCGATTCACAAAAATTAAAAATCACTTCAACCCTTGATGAAGGCCTGCAAGCCAAGCTGGAAGAGATTTTAAACGAGTTCGTTGAAAAAAATGCAGCGAAAATTGGCAAGTCACAAGTTGCAACAATTTTGATGAGACGCGATGGCGCAATTGTTGCAACTTCTGGCGGCATCGACTATCAACAAAGTCAATTTAATCGCGCGTTTTATGCAAAAAGGCAGGCAGGATCGGCTTTCAAAACCTTTGTTTATCTTGCTGCTTTTGAAAATGGTTTAAGCGAAAGCGACATCTTTGAAGACAAGAAAATCAACGTTGGAGCCTGGCTTCCAGAAAATTATGAAAATCGTTATTTGGGCGAAGTGACGGTGCGACAGGCCTTTGCAAATTCGCTAAATTCTGTGGCAATTCAACTGGCCAGAAAATATGGCGGAGCCGCCGTAGCATCAACAGCGCGTAAGCTTGGAATTACTTCAAAAATTGATAAAAATGATCCAACAATTGCCCTTGGCACCAGCGAGGTGACTCTGCTTGAGATGGTCGCCGCTTACGCAACAATTGCCAATGACGGCGCGCCGATTGTGCCATATACCATCAGTGAAATTTCAAATTCGCAGGATCAAATTCTCTACACCCGCCAATCCTCTGGCTTGGAGCCAGTTATTTCTCAAGATGCTTTGCGTGAAATTAAATCTGTTTTGCGTGAGGTTGTGGCGCATGGCACCGGCAAAAACGCCAATATCGCTGAAAATATTTACGGAAAAACTGGCACCAGCCAAAACTTCCGCGACGCCTGGTTCATTGGCTTCAACGATAATTACGTGATGGGAGTTTGGATTGGAAATGACGATAACACTCCAACTAACGACATCACCGGCGGCTTGTTGCCAGCACAGCTTTTTGCAGAGATTATAGGAGTGATCTAGCTGCTTCAGCGCCAGCCTGAGCTGGAACTCCGCTTGTAGGAGCTACAGCAACACCTGCTGGTGAAGATATTTCTTTAAGTCTTTCGCTAATTAAACGAAATACTTCTTTTGCGTTATCACCAGAAGCTTCTTCACTTGCCATTCTTTCCGCCGTTTCAAGAACAGTTTCGAGGGAACCGTTGCGTTGCAACCTTTTTGCTGCAAAGTTAATATGGGTAGAGACCGGAGAATGATGCAGCAAAGCATCAACTACTAAATGATTTTTATTCTTAACCGCAAACATCAGAGGTGAATAACTTGACTCAGATGGTTTATAGTTAATTACCTCTGGTGTGCAAGCTAGCTCTCTAACTATATCGTTCACAAAATCTTTCTCTAGGCGTCTATTTCTGCAAAACGAAAGAAGTGCGGTACGCTCATCTGAGCCAACCTGATTCACCAAATCTTTGCTCCGTGCAATTGTTTTAGCCAAAAAAAGCGCGTCTCCTTTTAGTTGATCCTTAAGCACTTCATGAGAAGCAAATTTGCTGCTATTTATTAATTGGCAAATATGAGAAAATACGTCGATGATCGAATTTCCAGATTCTCTAATCTTTTGAATAAAATCTCTTTCTCTCTCATAGAGAACAATCGACAAAGTTATATAAACTTTACCTGATAAAGCCCATTCAGGAAAAATCGAAGCAAAATCATAACGCCCCAATGTGTCCGACCCTGTGGCTGACCCTGAAGCCCCTCCAGAATGAGACAGGGGGCTCTTTTCTCGGTGGCAAAGAGAGAGGTGGCATAACTCCTCCTGCTAGGG
Source organism: Rickettsiales bacterium (assembly GCA_044360285.1). Taxonomy (GTDB): domain Bacteria; phylum Pseudomonadota; class Alphaproteobacteria; order Rickettsiales; family UBA1997; genus UBA2645. Next base: position 5,784 of record JBIKKP010000007.1, on the reverse strand, counting down.
GCGGAAGGCGCCTAGGGGGAGAAAGCTTGTCTAGTACTGGTGGTGACGCACCAGCGCCAACATCTCCTGGACCGGCAGAACCACCACCTCCGGCACCGTCAGAAAACTGGCCACGCGCAGTCGAGGCTTGAGGCAAAGACAATTTTGCAGTTAAAGAATTAATCGTATTTTGGACTATTTCCTGATCAGCACTTACTAAAGTTTTCGATTTTGCAGCGTCCTCCAAAATTCTCTGCAAACCTTTTTCTAAACACCAAGGAACAACTTCATTCATCACTTTTATGAGCGGGGAATCACCGCTTTCAAACTTCAGACCAAGTACGTTATTTATCAGCTCAGAAGTTGAATTTACGTCCCCTTCTTCAATTCTAGACACCATACTAATAACATACCTATTTACAATACTACTTTGAAGTCTCTTTGATACAGATTTATTCTCTGGAGTCGACATAGGCTGGAAAAATTAAGGATTAAAACACCACCAAAAAACAGGCGCAAGGCCTCCAGAAACAAAAAAATCTGACCGATTGGCCAAAAGTTTAGATGAAACTACGCCGCAAATAAAAACAAAAGTTTCTAGGCTCAACCAAAAAAATAAGGGGACAAAAAAGTGGGTCTTTAAGTGGACTTGAACACTTGCGTCTGGATAGCAGCGCACAATGAAATCGTGGTTCAATCACTTTATGAAATGGTGGGTCTGGGTGGACTTGAACCACCGACCTCGCACTTATCAGGCGCGCACTCTAACCAACTGAGCTACAGACCCATTTCAAAAGGCGGGAATTTTTAGAAGAGAAGCCTCTAAAAAAGAGGCGGCGCAACCTAGAAAGCGTCTAGGAAATGTCAACATGGCTTCGGAAAAAATTCTTCGTCGAAGATCCGCTTTTTCAAAAGAGGTTTTTACTCCCCAACTTTATCCAAGCGCTTTTCACCTTTGAAACCAGCGGCGATGCCGGTTCTTGAAACCGTCGTCAAGCCATAATTTTCAAGCATCTGCAAGGCTTCCTCAACAATTTGTGAAGTTCCGATGATTTCAAACACTGTTGAGTTGCCAGAAATTTCAATGACGTTAGCGCGGTGCTTTTCAAGCATTTTGATTGCCTTGTCGCGATTTTCTTCATCACCAATAATTTGTGCCAAAGTGAGTTCGCGCTCAATATAATCTTGCGACGCGCTCAGGTCTGCTGCGGCGTGAACCGGCACAATACGACGCAACAATTTGCAAATTAGTTCGATGGTTTTGTCGCTGCCAAAAGTTGTAATGGTAATTCGCGACATTTTTTTATCGCGGCTCACCGGCGCAACTGTAAGCGTTTCGATGTTGTAACCACGCGCCGAAAAAAGCTCTACAACTCGCGCCAGCGCGCCAAATTCGTTGTCGATTAAAACTGCAATTACGTGTTTTCTGATTTGGTCGCTCATAAAAAAATCTAGATTGAGTGGGCTCTTGGACGTTGAAAAACTGGTGTCGAACTTGCTGCGGCAGAAGCTGCTGTAAAGACCGCTGGGGCTAACTCTAACCCTCGCATCGCTTGCAGACTTTCCTTAAACTTCTCAAACACAAATGAATTTTGTGCGTGAATTTGCAGGTTGTGCTGACTGTTTTCGGCATTGCTTGAAATTGCTGGTGTGGCTGGCAAATCAACCTCATGTGTGGCACGATAAAGTTCGCGGTCGCGGTGCAAATTAAATAAATCGCAGCTTGGATCTAACTTTGGACGAAGAGATTTTTTCCACTCTGCCAAGCGGCTTTCAATAAATTCCAAAATATCCGCCAAAGGCTTATGCTCTAGGCTTAATTCAAGATCGTTGATTTGCAATTGGATCGCCTCTTGCGCCAGCGGCACACCAGAGCAATCAGCTTGAGCTTGTTTTAATGCATTAATTTTTTTTAGCACCCCTTCACTGCCTTGTTTTAGCTGAGCAAGCTTCTCCCCAATTTCGCGCTCAATTGCCCCTACCGATACTGGATTCCACAAGCTTGGCGGAACATAAGCCAATTCATCAAAACGCGGATTGGGATCTCTAGCCGCTTTTGCTGCAGCCAACTCAACTTCACTTATCGCTGTTAACTGCAAAGCAACATTATCTCTTTTCCACTTCTCAATCACTTCGTCTGGAACCAATGAAGCCAAGGCATTGCGCCGATCTTTAAAAATCTGTATAATTTTTTCACAGGTAAAATCTGCAGGATTCAGACCTTCTGGTATTGGAAAAACATCGGCAAATTTTTCGCTGAGATACCATTTATCCACTACAGCAGCAATCGCCTCATCACTAATCAAAGACAATCGGTAAGCCACTTCGATTTCGCTATCGCAAAAAAATTCTGATGCCGCGCTGCTGTAGACATGACTTGCGGACGTAGCAACTTCCTTCTTACGCTCTAAAGATTCGCGCAGCAAAAAGCCAAAAGGCAAATTGCGCGGCAAATCGGAAATGCTCAGCAGCCCGGTGGCTGCAGTGGTTTCCATCAATGCTTCACCAGAGGAAATGTTGTGAGACCACTTAAACCATAAGCTCTTTTGCTGCTTTTCGCTCAAAGTTGCCATCGCGGCTGGAACCGCTAAGGCAGCCCTTTCTTCTGCGCTTATTTCTAACTCAGGATCATATTCGTGGTCATCACTAACAAATGGTTTTGCCGCTTTATTGGCGCGATCCAAGCTCACTTCTTTATATTTTCCGCCAAAACCAATTACGCCCGAATTACCGAAATCAACAAAGACCGACTTAAAACCCGAAACCTTCAAAGTGCGATCCAAAGTGAAAGTCACACCAATGTTGTTGAGATCGAAATTAGCGAAATCCCAATTGAAAATGAACTTGGAAGCGGCGAAGGATTTTTCGATTTCGCGGTGAAAATAATCGGGCAACATTTTGTAGATTTCTTCCATCAAACGAATGCGCTGCATTTTTTTATCGGCAGTAAGCGGATGCGAATCAGCACCGCGATTTATCTCTTCAATTTGATCGCTCAACGCCCTCCATTCTGCATGACGCGTTTCGTCAATAAAATAGCGCGCGGCACTATTTACGAGGAAGTCTCCTAAATCGTAATATCCAGTAACCTTTGGAGAAGCGACAAGAATTTCTGGAACACCGTCAGCAGCCCTTTCACCGCGAGTTACATCAGTAGCAGGATCTTTCTCAATAAACAGCCGAGAGTCTGGTGCAGCTAGCCCGGTAAGAGTGTAAAGATGGGCAGATAAAACCTCCCACATTGCATTGTGGTTGCCGTATTTGATGTGTTTAACACGAAAAACTGTATCTTCTCCATCAGGCAGCGCATCAATGATAGCGCGGTTTCTTGGGCCAGCATGAGCTTCTTTATCAACTACAACATAAAAAGCCGGACGAGTAAATGATGAGTCCAATGACGCTTCCCCAATTCTTTTAAAAAAACGATTGTGAGCAAAGTTAACAATAGTGCCTTGTCGCTCCAGCTCTCCGTAGATTCTAGGCCGTAATGTAAGTCCGGCTGCGTTACGAAAACTTTCGTGGCTAGTTCCAGCAGAAGTTCCAGCCGCTCCAGCTCCCGCCATAAAACCTCGCGGTGGTAGATGCGGCAGTAAAGTTGAGGCAGACATCGATCCTAAACAGCGTTTATGTCTTTAGTTACATAGAGTTTCGCCTGCGAGCCAAGCAAAATCTCATTATGCGCCGAGCCAGCTGGAATCATCGGGAAAACATTTTCTGATTTTTCGATGACACAGTTAAACAGCACCGGACCTTTGTGCGAAAGCATTTCCATGATTTTTTCGTCAAGCTCTTGCGGGTTTGAACATTCCATTCCCTTGATGCCAAAACTCTCGGCAAGCTTCACAAAATCAGGCAGCGAATTCATGTAAGATTGGCTTTCGCGTTTTTCGTAAATCAACTCTTGCCACTGGCGCACCATGCCCATGTAGCGGTTATTGAGGATTATGATTTTCACCGGCAAACCATATTGTTTGATGGTCGAAAGTTCCTGCATATTCATCAAAAAACTTGCATCGCCACTGACACAAATCACTAAAGATTCTGGATTGGCAATTTGCGCACCAATTGCTGCTGGAACGCCGTAGCCCATGGTTCCAAGCCCGCCAGAAGTTAGCCATTTTTTTGGCTCGTCAAATTGCAGATATTGCGCTGCCCACATTTGGTGCTGGCCCACGTCAGTTGAAACAAAAGGCTTGGCATCGCGCGACAACACATTTAGCCGCTGCAACGCATATTCCGGTTTAATAACTTTTTCACTTTTTTCGTAAGCAAGCGAATCAATTGCCTGCCATTTTTGAATTTGCTGCCACCAGCCGCCGATTTCTTTGCGACGATTTTTTAAACCGCGGCGCACCCATTCCTCAAGCAATGCATCCAGCGCAGTTGCTGCATCACAAGTGATTGGAACATCAACACGAATAATTTTTCCAATCGAACATTCATCAACATCAATATGAATTTTTTTCGAATTTGGCGAAAAGCCCGACACGCGGCCAGTCACGCGGTCATCGAAACGCGCGCCGATGTTGAGCATGACGTCACACTCATACATTGCCATGTTAGCTTCATAAGTTCCGTGCATTCCAAGCATGCCAATAAAGTGCTCATCACTTGCCGGAAAGCCACCAAGGCCCATCAAAGTGTTGGTGATTGGAAAGCCAGTTTCGCGCACAAATTTGGTGAGGAGCTCGCTGGCTATAGCTCCTGAATTGATGACACCGCCGCCAGAATAAATTATTGGGCGCTTCGCTGATGCAAGCAAATCAACGGCTGCAGCGATTTGATCGTGATTTAATCTGAAGTGACGCTTGTCGACTTGAAAAGAAGCGCGATTGATTTCGACCTTGCCGGCGTAGGCGCCAAAGCTGTTTTGCACATCTTTTGGCACGTCAATTAAAACCGGACCAGGACGGCCGCAGCGTGCAATATGAAAGGCTTCGTGGATGATATAGCCCAAGTCATTAACGTCTTTAACCAAGTAATTGTGTTTGGTGCAAGAACGCGTCAAACCAGTAATATCAGCCTCTTGGAAGCCATCAGTACCAATTACACCAGTTGCAACTTGTCCAGAAATACAAACCAAAGGAATTGAATCGAGATAAGCATCTGTAAGCCCGGTGATTGCATTTGTAGCACCTGGACCAGAGGTGACCGTGATCACCCCAACCTTTCCTGTTGAACGCGCATAGCCTTCAGCAGCATGCGCTGCCGCTTGTTCGTGACGCGTCAAAATATGCTGCAATTTCTTTTGCACAAAAAGCGCATCATAAAAAGGCAAAATTGCGCCGCCGGGATAACCAAAAATTCTCTCTACACCCTCGTTTACCAAGGCTTTAACGATAATTTCAGCACCAGAGAATTTCTGTTTTGCTGGAGAATTTTGGTTGGATTTCAGCTCTAAAACGTCAGTCATTTTAAAAAAAATCAAAGAAAATAAATTGGTCAAGAGAGCGCGTTTTAGTTGGCTGCAACCTTTCTAAGCAAGAAAAATTATGTTTGATTTTTGCAGTCGCACAAAGATTTTCACACTCTCTTTTTTATCTTAATTTTTACCTTCATGACCGCTCCCCTCATCAATATCGAAAAAATTATCAAATCCTTGCCGCACCGCTACCCGCTTCTCTTGGTCGACAAGGTAATGTCACTTGAAGTAAATAAAAAAATCGTCGCCATCAAAAATGTCACTGTCAACGAACCGCATTTTACCGGTCATTTTCCTGATCGCCCAATCATGCCAGGCGTATTGATTATCGAAGCAATGGCGCAGGCCGGGGCTCTTATGGTCACTTGCGCGCCAGACTTTGA
>JBIKKP010000060.1:0-5801 GCA_044360285.1 Rickettsiales bacterium | reverse complement strand
TCGCGGTGGAAGAGGCAACGGTTTACTAGTTTGTTGAATTTTGATAAGTATGAAAAATTTTGAGGTAATAGTTGTTGGTGCAGGTCACGCCGGAATTGAAGCGGCCTGCGCTTCTGCGCGTATGGGTTGTAAAACTTTGCTCATCACTAAAAGCGCTCAAAATCTTGGTGAAATGTCGTGCAACCCTGCAATTGGCGGCGTTGCGAAAGGAACGATTGTGCGCGAAGTTGATGCGCTTGATGGAATTATGGGCCGCGCAATTGACCAAGCCGGAATTCAGTTTCGAATTTTAAATGCCTCGAAAGGTGCGGCAGTGCATTCGCCAAGAGCACAAGCTGATCGCAAGCTCTACAAAAAAGCAGTGCGCGAGCTGCTTAAAGATTATCCCAATCTCGAAATTTTGTTCGCTGCTGTTGAAGATATTGAAATCGAAAATGGCAAAGTTTCTGCAGTAAAACTTGTTGGGGATACTGATTTAAAGCAGCTTGCAGCAAAATCTGTTGTTTTAACTACGGGAACTTTTTTGCGCGGTATGATTCATATTGGCGATCAAAAAACTCCGGCGGGACGCGTTAATGAAGCGCCTTCACACGGGCTTTCGCATTTTCTTGAGCGCCAAAATTTTTCTCTTTCTCGCCTCAAAACCGGTACGCCTCCGCGTATTTTTAAAGACTCAATTGATTTTTCGAACCTCGAAGAACAAGCCGGAGACAATCCGCCGCAGCCTTTTTCTTATCTCAGCGACGAAATAAAAGTTCCGCAAATCAGCTGCTACATCACTTACACCAATCAGACAACACACGACGTCATCAAAAATAATTTATCCAAATCAGCAATGTATGGCGGCCATATCTCTGGCTCGGGCCCGCGTTATTGCCCATCGATTGAAGATAAAATTCATCGCTTTTTCGATAAAGAGCGTCACCAGATTTTCTTAGAGCCAGAAGGTTTAGACAGTGATTTGATTTATCCAAACGGCATTTCAACTTCGCTGCCGCTTGACGTGCAAATTGATTTTTTGAAAACAATTCCTGGTTTAGAAAATTGCCGTGTTGCGCAAGCCGGATATGCAATTGAATATGATTTTGTTGATCCGCGCGAACTTTTGCCAACGCTTGAAACGAAAAAAATTCGCGGACTTTTCTTTGCCGGACAAATTAACGGAACCACAGGTTATGAAGAAGCAGCCGGGCAGGGGATTGTGGCTGGAACCAATGCCGCGTTGGTTGCATCTGGTTGCGCAAAAGAATTTATTCTTGATCGTTCACTTGCTTATATTGGCGTGATGATTGATGATCTCACCAGCCTTGGCACGGTTGAGCCCTACAGAATGCTGACTTCACGCGCTGAATATCGTTTAAGTTTACGCGCAGATAATGCTGATTTGCGACTCACGCAAATGGGAATTGATTTTGGCTTAGTTGACAAAAAGCGCGTCGCAGTTTTTGCCGCGCGACAAGAAAAAATTATTGCGGGGTTAGAAATTTTAGAGGGCTTAAAAATTTCTCCAAAAAAATTAGCCGATTTTGAAGTGACAATAAAACAAGACGGAATTGTGCGCAGCGCGGTGCAGCTTTTAGGTTTTCCAGAAATTGATTTTTCAACGCTAAAAAAAATCTGGCCTACTGAAATTTCCCAAATTGATTATGCTACGCAAAAGCAAATTGAAATTGAGGCGACTTATAGTTCATACCTAAAGCGTCAGCAAAGGGATTTAGAGATTTTTCGCCAAGATGAGAACATTAAAATTCCACTTGATATTGACTATGGCGCTATTGAGAGTCTTTCGCTCGAAGTGCGCGAAAAGTTGAATAAATTCCGACCAATAACAATTGCCTCAGCGCTTCGTATTCAAGGCATCACGCCTGCTTCTGCAATGGCAGTTGCGATCTATATCAAAAACAAAAAATCGAAAAAATGCTGAAAAAATTTTCGGGAATCGCTACGGTTTTTTTTGTAAGTTTTTTTGCTTCTTGCGCCTCTGCAGAAATCTATTCTTCTAACGCCGATCTAATCAACGACATCGAAAAATCGCTGCTTTTTGACAAGCAAGCGCGTGAAAAAATCGACGTCTATAAAACTGAAACCTCAAGCAAGAAAAGCGCTTTCACCATTAATGCCGGTGATTCTACTGATAAGACCAAATCTAATGTTGAATCTTCGGTTGAAATTTTTGTCACCAATCCAAAAGCGCAAGATTTTGACATCAGACAGAAAGAAAAAATCGCCTATAATGCTGCGCTAGCTAAGCAAGACGAGGTTGCGCTTGAGCTTTACAAACAAGTGCTAGCAAGTGAACCGGACAATGACTATGCTAAATTTTCCTTGGCGGTAATTTACCAAAAATTAGGTCAATATTCGCAGGCAAAAAAACTTTATCGCGAGCTTTTGAAATCAAGCTCTGATGGCAGAGAGCAAGCGGTTGGAAATTTAATTTCAATCCTCATCGAAGAATCGCCGCGTGAAGCTGTTTACATGCTTTTGCGCCTGTCTTTGCAAAATCCTGACGCAGCAGAAGTTTTTGCAAAATTGGCCATCGCTTACGACAAAATTAAAGATTATGACAACGCGGTAATTGCTCTCAAAAATGCAGTCAGACTAAGTCCGCAAGATGTTGAGTATAAATACAATCTGGCGGTTGCTTATGACAAAACTAACCAAAAACAGCAGGCCTTAGAAAATTATCTTAATGTTGTTAAGAGTTATTCATCTTCTGCCAATCCATCAATTTCCATTTCACAAGTTCAGGGTCGGATCGAATCCCTGCGAGCTGAGTTATAGTTTCTTCCCACTTCCAACAAAAACGAAAGCAAATGAAATCTCTGTTTAGAACAAAAAGCATCGAGTCAATTCTCGAGGGTGCTAAGAAAAGCTCGCTAACCAAAAATCTTGGTGCGCTTGATCTAGTTTTACTTGGAATTGGTTCGGTAATTGGAACGGGAATTTTTGTTTTAACGGGTATCGCCGCTGCGCAACATGCGGGTCCAGCGATCTCTCTGTCATATCTTTTTGCCGGCCTGGTTTGTGTTTTTGCTGGTCTTGCTTACACTGAACTTGCTTCAATGGTGCCAGTTGCAGGTAGTGCTTACACTTATTCTTACGTTGTTTTGGGTGAATTTATCGCTTGGCTAGTTGCTTGGGGTTTGATTTTGGAATATACTGTTGCCGCTTCCACTGTTTCCGCGGGTTGGGCGGGATATTTTGTTGGTGTAGTCACGCAGGCCGGATATCACATTCCAGATGCTCTAACCAAAATTCCTGCGGAAGGCGGTCTGATCAATCTTCCAGCTGTTTGTATTGCATCTTTTGTTGGTATTCTTTTGGTGCGTGGAAACAAAGAAAGCGTCATCGTTAACCGCGTCTTAGTTGCGGTAAAACTTGGTGTAGTTTTCTTGTTTTTATTCGTTGCCGCACCTCACGTTAAAATGGAAAATTATGCCGATTTTTTCCCTTTTGGCTGGCATGGCGTGGGGATTGGTGCTGCAACAATTTTCTTTGCATATCTGGGCTTTGATTCTCTCGCTACTACGGCTGAAGAATGTAAAAATCCTAAGAAAGATTTACCAATTGGTATAATTGGCTCGCTGCTGATCTGTAGCTTGCTTTACGTTGTTGTCTCTTTGGTTTTGACTGGAATTGTCCATTACAGCCAACTTAATAACGCCGAGCCAATGGCTTATGCACTTCGCGTTAATGGCAGTAATATCGGTTCAGCTTTAGTTGGAACTGGCGCGGTTGTTGGTATGATCGCTGTTTTACTGGTGATGATGTATGGCCAATCTCGTGTCTTTTTTGTGATGTCGCGCGATGGTTTGATTCCAGGATTTTTCTCTAAACTTCATCCAAAGTTCCACACGCCTTACCTTGGCTGTATTTTTATCACTGTGGCAGTTTCTTTGATTGCGGGATTTACTCCAATTCAAGCGATGGGGCAAATGAGCAGCCTTGGCACGCTTTTTGCTTTTATGATTGTATCAATTGGCGTGCTTGTTTTGCGCTTTAAAAGACCAGACCTTCACCGCCCATTCAAATGTCCGGCAGTGTTTGTGGTTGCGCCTCTGGCTATACTTGGCTGTGGCGGACTTGTTTACAATCTTTTGCAAAACACTGGTAAAGCTTTCTTCATCTGGTTTGCAATTGGTATCGTCGTTTATTTCGCATACAGCCGCAAAAGAAGCCCACTCAATAAAACCTCCTCCTAAGTCGTTAATTGCCATGAATCTTTTTCGTAAAAAATCCATTAAGGAAACCGTTGATCTTGCCAAAAGAAATCCACTGAAAAAAACCCTTGGCGCTTTTGATTTAGTCTTGCTTGGAATTGGCTGTATTGTTGGCACAGGAATTTTTGTAATCACTGGCGTTGCCGCTGCAACTTATGCCGGTCCAGCAATTTCAATTTCTTATGTTTTGGCTGCTATTGCATGCATTTTTGCTGGTTTAGCTTATGCTGAATTGGCGGCAATGGTTCCTGTTGCGGGCAGCGCCTATACTTATACCTATGCAGTTCTAGGTGAGTTTGTTGCTTGGTTAGTTGGTTGGGGATTGGTTTTAGAATATGCTATTGGTGCCTCCACCGTTTCTGCAGGTTGGTCGGGTTATGTTGTTGGTTTGCTTAATTCGGGCGGAATTGTCATTCCAGAATTTTTAACAAAAACTCCAGTTAATGGCGGAATCATCAATCTTCCCGCAAGTTGTATCGCACTTTTCATCGGCTTTTTACTTTTTCGCGGAACTAAAGAAAGCATCACCCTTAATCGTGTTTTAGTTGCCATAAAACTTTTCATAATTTTTCTCTTTTTATTCATTGCTGTGCCAATGGTTAAAATTGAAAATTGGGAAGATTTTATGCCTTTTGGAATCAATGGGGTATTGCTTGGAGCGGGTATCGTATTTTACGCCTATATCGGTTTTGACGCAGTTGCCACAGCGGCAGAAGAATGTAAAAATCCTAAACGCGATTTGCCAATTGGCCTGATTGGTTCGTTGGTTGTTTGCAGCGTTCTTTATGTTGCGGTATCCTTGGTTTTAACTGGAATTTCTCATTACAGCGATCTCAACAACTCTGAGCCCTTGGCCCGTGCTTTGCGCCTCAATGGCAGTAATATCGGTTCGGCTTTGGTTGCAACGGGAGCAGTTGCTGGTATGACTTCTGTTTTGTTGGTTTTGATGTATGGCCAATCACGCATTTTTTTCGTGATGTCGCGCGACGGATTGATTCCAAAATTCTTTTCTAAGTTGCACAAAAAATTTGAAACACCGCATTTGAGTGTTGCTGCTGTAGCGCTTGCCGTTGCTTTAATTACCGGATTTTTACCGCTAAAAGTTCTCAGCCAACTAACCAGCCTTGGCACTTTATTCTCTTTTATTGTTGTGGCTATTGGTGTGGTGATTCTGCGCTTCACCGAGCCAAATATCGAACGACCTTTTCGATGCCCGGCGGTGTTTTTAATTGCGCCTCTAGCTTTACTTTCTTGCGGCTATTTGACTTACACTTTATTGCTTGAAACCGGTTTTTGGTTTGCTCTTTGGTCAGCACTTGGATTGGTGATTTATTTTTCTTACGGTTATCGCAAAAGCCCGCTAGCGAAAAGGAAATAAATTAGAACTCATCATCCTTCTTGAAGCCAAAGGCTTCGAGAATCTCGTTCGCTTCGCATCCAAGGATGACGAGCCTATTATTTCACTTCTTCTGCTGCTGTCGCTTCATTCTCATCAAAGTCCAAAACCGCTTCCTTCCAGGCTTCATATTTATCGAGCGGTAAATTTCTAAGCGGGCTGCACAAGTCAATTGCGCGGCGGAT
>JBIKKP010000059.1:0-5816 GCA_044360285.1 Rickettsiales bacterium | reverse complement strand
TAAAAGGATATTCAAAAAATCATTTCTAGATCGAAAAAACTTTTCACCCATCTTTAGCCCTTGAATAACAAGGGTTGATGAGGTTTTGTTAGTTTCTTAACCGGACAGTAGTGGTTTGTAACCCCGCCCGCACGTTCATTAAAAATATCAGAGTTTTCGGTAATTTTTGCATGAACGTTATGGGCGGCATTACAAATGCCGCCCAGCATTTCTTCCTACCCCGCGTGAAACTTATTCAAAAAACTATCCGGTCTTCCCATCAAAATTTCCCCCAGAAGTTTCGCAATTTTTTGATTCATATTTTCAACTTCCACCAACTCCTCTTTGGTAAATTTTCCTAAAACATAATCGGCAGTTGGAAAATTTTTATTCTCTGGGCGCCCCACTCCAAGACGAATTCGCACATATTCATTTCCCAGATTTTCATCAACAGATTTCAGTCCGTTATGCCCAGCCGAACCGCCACCGATTTTTATTTTTATTTTTCCAAAGGCCAAATCAACATCATCATGAAAAACAAAAATTTTGTTTAACGGAATTTTATAAAACCGCGCCGCCTCAGCAACAGCGAGGCCCGATAAGTTCATAAAATTTTGCGGCTTTAACGCGATAATTTTTTGCTCGCCTACTGTTCCAAAAAAAACTTCGCTTCTAAATTTTTTTCCCGCAGCTTCAAAGCGATAAGTTTTGGCAATTTCATCAAGCAGTAAAAAACCAAAATTGTGTCTAGTTGTTTCATATTCCAAGCCAGGATTTCCAAGGCCTACGAGCAGAATCATAATTAAAGAAAATGTTTCGATTTTGTAATTTTTTTCGCACCAGATTTTTCTTCACCTGTGCGGTAATTTCTGTTTTTTCTTGTTCTGCACCCAAAGAGCAAGACCTTAGCGCCTTTATCCTTTCAAACTCGCTCTTCATCCAAGGTATAGAAAAAGCTGATCACGAATTTTGCGTATCTCTCAAACTTGATTTTGATAAAAACAGCAACGCGAAGAGTCAGCTTTATTGGCGATGCCGCCTGTCGATGACCAAGATAAGAAATAGCAACGAAAAAAATCTCGAGATCGACGATTTAATCACAAAAATATCCGTAAAACTTGCCAACACACCAGAGGCAAATTTGACCAAACAAATCAAAAAAATTGACGACCACCATCACCGTCAATGCCTGGCGATGGGCTATATTACTGAGACTGAGGACCAGCCAAAAATTGACGAGTATTTTTCTTGCCGCCGCGTTTTAATCGAAGAGCAAAAACAAATTCCGCCTTATGGCAATTGGCAATATCAGAAATATGTAAACCGCTCTTACAATCTAAGCTTCGCTTTAGATCGGCGTATTGAAATTGAGGTGCAGCGCTATCGCGAGGCGCAAGAGAAATATCCAACTTGCGTAAAATTTAATTTACGCGGACCAGATTTTAAAAATTGCACCAAGGCGCAAGATAAGTCGCGCGCTTGCTTAGCTGGCATTGAGCGCAAAAAATTTAAAAAAGAATCGCAGCAAAAAGTGATTTGTCAGAAAAAAGCTTACATAAATTTTCCGGACAATTTTTTGAAAGAAGACGCCAGCAAAAGTGAATTTGAGCGCAAAAACAGCACTTCTGATTATTACAATAAGCAAAGCCTGGCCGCAATTGGCACTAGCGAAGAAAAGTTTTACTCAGGCAAAAAAATTGTTAAAAGCGACGAGGAAAAAAAGCGCGAAAGGGAAAATGAAATTAATTCAAAGCACGGACTTTATAACAAATTTGAACTCACAAAACTGCGGCAGAAATTTATTTCTAATTGCATCGATAATTCAGATGAAGCACTGGAAACTTATGTTCGCGATTTGACGGTTAGCTGCAATGAGTTGGCGAAGTTTGATTTGGTTGGGGCACAGGAATAAAAACCCACTACCACAACTCTCGTCATCCTTGAAGCCGCAGGCTTCGAGGATCTTGGTTTGTTTAGCGAAAAAAACGCATGAGATCCTCGAATTACTGCGTAATTCAAGGATTACGGATTTTGATAAATTTACGACATCGCAAGCATCTTACGCAAAGGCTTCTCGGCCTTCAGACGCAACGCTTCATCAAGCTGCAACTCCCCACCAAACCCAGATTTATCCCCAAATTTCATCACCAAATAAAGCTTCTCTAAATTGTTAAGCTGCATATGCGGACAAGCATTACACATCGTGCAACCCGCCTTATCTAAACTTGGGCAATCATAAAATTTTGCGCTTGGATTTGCCCGCTGCATCTGATGAATTATGTGAAATTCCGTCAGCACAATAAATTCTCCACCCTGATTTTCTGAGGTAAATTTCAACAAGGCCGAAGTCGATCCAACCTTATGCGCGTAAGCCAAAAGGCTTTGCGGACATTCCGGATGCGCAATCACTTTTGCTTGTGGATGTTTGGTCATAAGCTGCACCAACTCCTTCTCGCTATATTGCTCATGCACCATGCAGCTTCCATTCCACAAAATCATTTTACGCCCCGTCTCGCGTTCCAAATAGCGGCCCAAATGTTGATCTGGTGCAAAAATTATTTCGCGGTTAGCTGGAATTTGTTCGATAATTTTTTTCGCATTCGAGGAAGTGACAATGATATCTGACAAAGATTTGATGTCAGCCGAGCAGTTGATGTAGCTAACAACCAAGGCGTCTGGATGTTTTGCCCTAAATTTCGCAAACAAATCAGGCTTACAAGAATCCTCAAGTGAACAGCCCGCCTTCAAATCAGGCACAAAAACTTTTTTTGCAGGCGACAAAATTTTTGCCACCTCGGCCATAAATTTTACGCCGCAAAAAAAGATTTCATCGGCATTGGTTGCGGCGGCCTTGCGCGACAAATCAAGCGAATCGCCAACAAAATCTGCGATATCTTGGATTTCGCCATCTTGATAAAAATGCGCCAAAATCACCGCGTTTTTTTCGCGTTTTAAACGTAAAATTTCTTCTTCGAGATTAGCGGGAATTTCGTACATTTTTGGAAAATTATTTCAGACCAACAATTGCAAAAACTTCGTCGCGAGTTTTGTTAGCAATTTCACATGCTTGGTTTTTTCCATCGCGTAAAATGCTAAGCAAGTAGGACTGGTCTTGCTGCAGAGCTTTTAGTTTTTCTTGGATGGGACGTAATTTTGCAACCAAACTTTCAGCAAGGTCGGTTTTAAACTTACCATAACCTGCAGATTCATATTCAGCAGCAATCACCTCTGGAGCCTTGTTTGACGCGGCTGCAAAGATGTTAAGCAGGTTGTAAATTTCCGGACGATTTTCATCGTAAGTAATTACGGTTTGTGAGTCAGTTTTGGCCTTTTTTACCTTTTTTACGATATCTTCTGGAGCATCAGATAGATTGATTCGCGACAATTCCGACTCATCCGATTTGCTCATTTTTTTCGTTCCATCTTGCAGCGACATGATTCGTTTTACTGACTTCAAAATCATTGGCTCAGGCAACCTGAAATACTCAACTTGGAAGCGGCGATTAAACGCACCAGCAATGTCACGCGTAAGTTCAAGATGCTGTTTTTGATCTTCACCAACTGGAACCAAATCAGCGTGATAAAGCAAAATGTCAGCGGCCATTAGAGCTGGATAAGCGTAAAGGCCAAGATTTTCACCATCTGCAGATTTTTCCTTAAACTGCGTCATCCGATTCAACCACCCCATCGGCGTTAAAGTCCCCAGAGCCCAGGCTAGCTCTGCATGCGCAGCAACTTCACTTTGCACAAAAATTGCCGATTTTTTTGGATCAAGTCCGCAAGCCAAATACACGGCCGCCGCATCCAAAACATTTTTTTGCAACTCTTTTGGATCTTGCGGCAGCGTGATTGCATGCAAATTCATCACGCCAAATAAGCAGCGATGGGTGCTTTGCAAATCAATCCAATTCGAAACCGCACCCAAATAATTGCCCAGATGAAGATTGCCGGTTGGCTGAATTCCTGATAAAACTGTTTTCATTTTGCTTAAATTTTAGGCAGCGCGCGCTGCAAACTGTTGTCTAGCTTTAGTAACTTCAAAAGGTCCCCTTGGCATGGGCGATGGACGCTCTGGCAACATTTGTTCTTTTGAAGCGCTTGCTGCTGGAATTTCTGGCACAGCTTTTTTTGCAGCAACAACGTAATGCAATTCTGGCGAAATTCGAGTTGGCATTGCAGGATGCGGCGCATGAGAAGCTGAAGATGGCGCGTTTGAAGAAGGAAGAGGCGCCACAACAGCAGCCGATCTTTCAACATATTTTTCCGTAGGCCTTAAAACTTCATTCACAAGTTCCAAAACAGATTTACTTGCACTGGCACCAAGGGAATTAGCCGCAGCCCCTAAAATTTCTGGCCGCACCCTGCTTGCAACCGCTATAATCATGTTGTTGCCACGAGTCAAAGCTGCATCCATCACTTCTGCGCGATTTGGATTTGCACCACAACCAATTAAAAACAAAGCTTCCAACGGCGCTCCGCACTGCACAGCAAATAAAAGCAAATCGTCCATATTCATGCCTGCAGCTTTTGTAAGAGAGTCTTTGCCAAAAATCTTTTCAGCAATTTTTTCTAGAAAATTTGGCTCTTTTTCAACTTTTAATTCGAATTTTGGTGAAGCTTCCGCAGCTTTTGCAGCCGCTGCTTGCGCTGCTTCGCGAGTTTCTTTTGGAACTTCGACTGTAACTGTTTTTACTGGACTTACTGGTCTAATTTCATCTTCTTTTGCAGCGCTAAAAGAAAAATTTAAACCAACTTTTGCTTTTTGTTGTTCAGCAAATTTTTTACCCGCTTCTTTCGATTCTTCTGCTAATTGCAAAGCAAGTTGCGACTGCGCAATTTGCTTTTGAACCATTGCTGCTCTAGCTGTTTCAAGCTCTCGTTTTTGTTCTTCGAGTTCTTTTTTTTGCTCCTCTTTTCCTTTTTTACGCTCTAGCGCCTTTTCTTTTTCCCTCTCTTCATCTTCTTGTTTTTTATCACGCCCAACACCTTTTTTATCTTTTTTGCCCGCCTCTTCTTCCTCAGCCGCAGCCTTTGGTGGAGCGACACGATTTAATTTTGCACCAGCTTCTTTCAAAATTTGCGCAAGTTCGCCGCGACCTTTCATCACCGCCATATCACGTGGCGTGAAGCCAAAATTATTTACCAAATTTACGTCAACGCCGCGCTCAATGAGCAGCTTCATCACTTCTGGATTAGCATTAAACATCACTGCAAAATGCGCGGCATTGCTGTTTTGCGGCGATTTAAAATTTACGTCAGCGCCAGCATTAATTAATTGTTCAATATCACCGCGTCTTCTGCCAGAGGCCATTGCAGCAGCAAGTGGATTTAGTCCGCTGTCGGCAAATTCATTTAATCCACGCACACCCAAATTGCATTTTGCATGAAACTTTAGCACATCAGCTATTGGCAAAGTTGAGGCACAAGCTGCTGTAAAAGTTTCGCTGGCAAGCTTTTGTAACTTGGCTTCCACGACCTTCTTTTTTTCTTCTTTTTTACGCGGGTCTTTTTCTGTTTTGATTTCTTCTTTCTGATTTTTGATTTGCTTCAGCGCCGCGACATATTCGCGTAACTTTGCTGGCATCGTCGACAAAATTGTTGCCGCGTCTGGATCCATTCCAGAAAAATCCCGCGTCGCAAAATCTTGCAGCAGCTTCTGCAGCATTGCTTCTAGCTCGGCTTCGTCGATATCAAAAAGATCGCGTTGATCGGTTTCTGGGCGGGACATTTAAATTGAGAAAATTTGTTTCAAAAAACGTTGCGCGCTTTTAGCTTCGCCAGCTTGTAAGGCAAGTGGATGATCGCTGATTTTAGCTCGCAAGGGTTTGAAAATTAGA
>JBIKKP010000058.1:0-5828 GCA_044360285.1 Rickettsiales bacterium | reverse complement strand
CGCCGATATTTTTTGGGTTTTTGTTGCTGACAAGCGCAGCGTTTTTGCTGCAGTTTTGGTTGGGGAGACAGAAATGAAACTCTACGGAATTAAAAATTGTGACACCGTCAAGAAAGCGATGAAATGGCTGGCGGATAATGGCGTGAAATATCAGTTCCACGATTACAAAAAAGACGGAGTTGACCTGGTGAAGCTGGCAGAATTTGTAAAAAAATTTGGCTTCGAGAAGTTGCTTAATCGTAAAGGTACAACTTGGCGACAGCTTGCGGAGGATGAGCAAAAGAAAATCACCAGTGACCAAGCGGCGCTTGCGCTGATGCAAGAAAAGCCGTCGGTGATTCGGCGCCCGATAATTGATTTGGGGGAAAGGCAGGTGATTGGGTTTGAGGTGGGGGAGTATGAAGAGGTGTTTTTGGAAAAGAGGGTAAATTGAGATTTGATGAAACAACAAAAAAGGCCTGATGCTAAAACATCAGGCCTTTTTTTATGGCTCATTTTTTTCTGGAAATCGGAGCTTGACTTAGTACTACTAATGGTACTAGTTTTAATGAAGTAAATAATCACCACAATTTACAATTTATGACGCGAATAGACGATTTGGTTGCGCTGATGCAACAAAACCCAAAAGGGGTAAAGTTTAAAGATTTAGCCAAGGTTTGTGACCATTATTTTGGCAAGCCAAGGCAGAAGGGGACTAGCCACGTGATATATAAAATGCCATGGCGGGGTGACCCTCGAATCAATATTCAGAAAAGCGGGAAAGAGGCAAAATCTTATCAGGTTAAACAGGCATTAATGGCGATTAATAAAATAAGAGAGGAGCAAAATGAAAAATAACAAAAGCGAGTTCTACACCTACAGAATCACATGGTCGCAAGAAGACAAAGAACACGTGGGGCTTTGCGTGGAATTTCCAAGTCTGTCTTATGTTGACAGAGACATTGATAAGGCGCTGAAAGGAATAACCAAATTGGTGGATGCGGTGCTGAAGGATTTGAAAAAAAATAACGAAGAAATTCCGCAGCCGCTTTCAACAAGAAATTATAGCGGCAAATTTGTGATTCGTATTTCGCCAGATAAGCATCGCGATCTTTCGATGAAGGCGCTAGAGCAGGGCGTGAGTTTGAATCATTACGTCTCAGCTAAGCTGGCGGCGGTTTAGGTTTATCTGTAAGTAAGTATCCGATTACAATTTCGCGTCATCCTTGAATCGTTTACGATTCGAGGATCTCGTTTTGTTTTGCGGCAAAACGCACGAGATCCTCGAAGCCTTTGGATTCAAGGATGACGAGTTTTTGGACAGGCTCAGGGTGACTAGCTACCTTATCTAAATCTAATTGGCCGCCGCTGAAGCGAATAAGCTTTACTACTCATCAAAAGCGCCGCATCTGTGTGGTTGGTTTTAATCCCATCTGCATTCATGAACGCTTACCTCAACAACATCGCCACCGCGACTCCCGAATATGACATTCAGCAAAAGTTTACCAAATACGCTTTAGCTTCGCTTCCTGATGATTCTAAGCGCGCGCTGCTTAGTGCTTTGGTGAAGCGTTCGCAAATTGAGCATCGTTATTCGGTTTTGAAATCTGACGCAAAATCGAGTTTGCTTGATGAAAATAATATCTACGCCAACGGCAAATTTCCAAGCAGCAAAGAGCGTATGCTTTTATACGAACAAAACGCTTTGAGCTTGGCGTGCAAGGCTCTGGATCAGTTAGATTTGGGCGAGGTCACACATTTAATCATCACAAGTTGCACCGGGTTTTATGCTCCGGGAATCGACATTCAAATCATTGAGCACTACAAGCTTAACCAAGCAATTGAGCGCACGATCATTGGCTTTATGGGATGTTGTGCGGCGATTAATGCGTTAAAATTAGCTCGCCACATTGTTGGATCGCAAAACTCGGCAAATGTTTTAATCGTCAATATCGAGCTCTGCAGCTTGCATTTGCAAAGCACCAACAGCGTAGAAGATTTATTACCATTTTTGATTTTCGCCGATGGCTGCGCGGCGAGTATTGTTTCAGCGAAAAAAATTGGCCTCGAGTTGCAAAGTTTTTACTCAACTATTTTGCCAAACAGCAGCAAGCAAATTACTTGGCACATTGGCGATTCAGGCTTTGAGATGGAGCTTTCCAGCTTAGTGCCAAAATTAATTACTGCTGAACTTCCGAAAGTGATTAATGAAATTTTCGAAGGAAAAACCAGCGAAGATTTTGTGCATTTCGCCATTCATCCCGGCGGTAAATCTATTCTTGATGCAGTTGAGAAAGGACTTGGTTTGCGGCCTGATTCTTTAATTCCGTCGCGCGAAATTCTACGTCAGTTTGGCAATATGTCTTCAGCAACAATAATGTTCGTTTTGCAAAAAATGCTGCAGCAAAAAAATCCAGGCAGGGGCTGCGCAATGGCTTTCGGGCCAGGCGTTGCGCTGGAAAGCATGTTGTTTAAAATTTTATAAAATATGGCCTTTCGAAATTTTTCCAAACGCAGCAGCGAAATAGAATTGATGGATTCGCAATCTGTGAGTTTCGCTGAATTCAACAATTGTTTGCGTCACCTAGAATGGATTAACATTTTCACTCTCGCTTATTTACCGACATATTTTTGGCTAAAAAAAGTTATCGCCAAAAATTCCAATCAGAAAAAAATATCGATCTTCGACGTTGGCAGCGGCGGCGGCGACATGCTTCGTAAAATTTTGAAATGGGGGAAGGGCAGCAAAATAAAATTCAGGCTAACTGGAATTGACATCAACCCCTGGTCAAAAAAATCGGCAGAAGAATTCACGCCAAAAACTGCGCTAATTAAATTTGAAACTGCGGATATTTTTACTTTGAGCGCAGAGCAAAAACCTGACTTCATCATCAGCTCTCTTTTTACTCATCACTTAGACAACGATTCGCTGATAAAATTTATTCGCTGGATGGATGGCCACGCTACTTGCGGCTGGTTTATCAACGATTTGCACCGCCATTTTATTCCGTATTATTTTATCAAATGGGTGACGTATTTGCTGCCGGTAAATCGTTTGGTAAAAAATGATGCAGCAGTTTCGGTGGCGCGTGCGTTTAGGGCGCAGGAATTGTGGCGCTTACTTGATGAAGCGGGAATTGCGCGCGAGAGAGTGAAAATTAGTTGGTTCTTTCCTTTCCGCTACAGCGTCACTTGTAAAAAATTATGAAGCCGTTTGATGTAATAATTATTGGCGCCGGATTGGCCGGAGCGGCGGCGGGAATTGAGCTGGCGCGCGCCGGCAAAAAAGTTTTGTTGCTCGAAAAAGAAGCGCAAGCGCATCACAAAGTTTGCGGCGAATTCATTAGCTGCGAAGCGAAATATTATTTAGCCAAGCTGGGTTTGGACTTAGAAAAACTTGGCGCGAAGGAAATAAAATATATTCGTTTAACTTGCGGCAATAAATCCACCGAAGCGCTTTTACCATTTTCAGCATTCAGTCTTTCGCGTTTTGCTTTGGATGAAAATCTTTTAGAGTTGGCAATTGCAAGCGGCGTGGAAGTCAGGCGCCAAGCCAACGTGACGGCGTTAACTCAGCTAGACAAAGTTTGGAATGTTAGATGGTCAAACGACAATTCTGCTTGCGCAAATTCGATATTTTTAGCGAGCGGAAAACATAATCTAAAAGGCTGGGCGCGTGCGCCGGGAGTGCAAAATGATCTGATTGGATTCAAAATGCATTTTAAGCCAAGTGCGGCGCAAAGAGAAAAAATTTCTAAATACGTAGAAATTATTTTATTTGATGGTGGCTATGCAGGCTTAGAGCCAGTTGAGGGCAAGCTGGTGAATCTTTGTTTGGTTGTGAAGAAATCGAGATTTACGAAATGCGAAAAAGATTGGACAAAGTTGCTAAAATATATCGCCGAATCGTCGCCGCATTTTGCCGAATTTTTGCAAAGCGCAGTTGCAAGTTGGCCACAACCGCTGGCGATTTTTGGAATTCCTTACGGCTTTATTCATCAAGATATTTTCGCAGAACCTGAAGGTTTGTATCGCTTGGGCGATCAAATGGCAGTGATTCCATCTTTTTGCGGCGATGGCATGGCGATTGCTTTGCACAGCGCTTTCGTGGCGGTTCAAAACTATCTGCACAAAAATTCCAAATCTTATTACCAAGAAATCCGAAGCCAGCTCAGCGGCCAAATCAAGCAAGCCAGCAGGATCGCAAAATTAATTTCCCCGCGAATAAATCAGAAAATAATTTACTCAATTTGCGCCAGGTTTCCCAAATTATTATCGGTGATTGCGGGCAGAACTCGTCTGAAATTTTTCTACCGTAAAATTTTCAACCCCACTAACACAGCGCCAAAAGCAACGAATCTCTTAACAAAAAGGCAAAATGAAAAATAAAAATATCGTAATCATCGGCGGCGGACCAAGCGGTTTAATGGCGGCAGAAATTATCGCTGCGGCTGGTCACTCGGTTACAATCTATGACGCAATGCCAACGGTGGGCCGCAAATTTTTGCTGGCGGGAAGGGGTGGTTTGAATTTGACGCACAGCGAGCCTTTGGAAAAATTTATCACTCGCTACTTTGAGGCAGCAGACTGGCTTGAGCCATCAATTGCGGCTTTCGATTCGCAACAATTACGCAAATGGTGCGAAGAGCTTGGCCAAGAGACTTTTGTTGGCAGCAGCGGCAGAATTTTTCCGCGCAGCATGAAAGCGTCTCCCTTACTTCGAGCCTGGCTTAAAAAATTAGACACTCTTGGCGTGCGTTATTTCACGCGTCATCGCTGGCAAGGTTTTGATGGCGAAGATCTGATATTTAGCGATGCAGATAAGAAGATAATAAAAGTAAAAGCCGATGCCACGCTGCTTGCCCTTGGCGGCGCTTCTTGGCCGCATTTGGGATCGGATGGTTCGTGGGCTCCGATACTTTCAAATTGCGGCGTAAAAATCTCTGCGCTTCGTCCGGCAAATTGTGGTTTTGTTGCTAAGTGGTCAGATTACTTGGTTAAAAATTTTGCCGGAACTCCGCTGAAATCGGTTGCTGTCAGGCACAAGGATTTTTCGCATAAAGGCGAGATGATTATCACTAAACAAGGAGTTGAAGGAGTGGCGGTTTACGCGCTTTCCGCCTATCTGCGTGAAGTCATTCAAAACAAAGGCAAAGCTGTTTTGCAGATAGATTTACGTCCAGAAATGTCGGTTGTTGAGCTGGCAAAAAAACTACAAATTCGCGGCAAACAATCTCTCAGCAATTATTTGCGCAAAGCAGGATTTCCGCCAGTTGCCAGCGCCTTACTAAATGAATTATTTCCCGCAAGTCAGCTGAAAGAAGCCACGCCAGAAGCCTTGGCGGCCTATCTCAAAAATCTGCCAATTACACTAACTTCAACCACCAAAATTGATCGCGCCATTTCCACCGCCGGAGGAATTTGTCGCGAGTCTTTGGATGAAAATTTTATGCTAAAAACCAAACCAGGAGTTTTTGCAGCTGGTGAAATGTTAGACTGGGAAGCCCCAACGGGCGGCTATCTTTTGCAAGGATGCTTCAGCACCGCGGCTGCAGCGGCGAGGGGAGTTTTGAGTTTTGTTGGGTAATTTCTTGCCGACGTTTTCTTCGCAAAAATGAAGTAGTTTGGCGCTGCAGCACTCCGAGGTCTTTGCTCGGGCGGCATTTGTAATGCCGCCCGTAACGTTCATGCAAAACTCAATCGAGAATTCGGGTAATTTTAATGAACGTGCGGGCGGGGTTACAAACCACAGCTGTCCCAACGTCCCACCTAGAATAACAGGGGTTGGTGGCAACCATCTTCCCAACTTTTGTAATTAAACTCCGCGAAGAGCTGATTTATCTGGATTC
>JBIKKP010000057.1:0-5977 GCA_044360285.1 Rickettsiales bacterium | reverse complement strand
AATCAATCGCGCAAATCGTGAAGAAGAAAAAAGAAGCAATGTTTGACGCCGAGCATTTTTTTGACGGCTTCAAAGCAAATCCCAAATTTGCTCTCGAAGTTATTAAAACTGCTTTTGCAGCAGGAGCACGCTGGGTGGTGCTTTGCGACACTAATGGCGGAAGTTTGCCAAGCGAAATTTCGGCAATCGTCAAAGAAGTTACCAAATTTATTCCAGGCGAAAATCTGGGGATTCACTGCCACAACGACACCGGCAACGCTGTTGCCAACTCACTTGCCGCGGTGGAAGCTGGTGTTCGCCAAATTCAAGGAACGATCAACGGACTTGGCGAGCGCTGCGGAAATGCTAACTTAGTTTCAATCATTCCAAGCCTCACGCTGAAGATGGGATTTGATGTTGGCATCAACGAAAAACATCTAAAAAATCTCTGCAAAACTTCGCATTTTCTTGATGATCTTCTGAATAAAGAACGCGACAAATTTGCTCCTTATGTTGGCAAATACGCCTTTGCACATAAAGGCGGGCTACATGTTTCTGCGGTTTCAAAAAATCCACAAAGTTACGAACATATCGACCCAGAAATTGTTGGCAATCAACGTCATATCATGGTTTCCAACCAAGCAGGACGCAGCAACATCATTTCGCGCCTCAAAGAAATTGGCATTGAACTGCGCGACGATATCAGCGTCAGCCAGGTGACAGGTTTGGTCGATAAAGTGAAAGAGCTTGAAGCGAAAGGTTATGCCTATGACTCGGCTGATGCCAGCTTCGAAATTCTTGCCAAAAAATCTCTCTCCAGCGTGCCAAATTTTTTCGAACTTATGGGATTTCGCGTGCTCGATGAAATGAAATATAACGCCAAAGGCCGCCCAACAACAATTGCCGAAGCAACTACCAAAATCAAAATCGGCAATAAAACCTTGATGTCAGTTGCAGAAGGAAATGGTCCAGTAAACGCGCTAGACAAAGCGCTGCGCAAAAGCCTTTCCAAAAAATATCCGTCACTAAAAAACGTTCGCCTCACCGATTACAAAGTGCGCATTCTTACGCCATCTGACGGCACCGAAGCCGTGACGCGTGTGCAAATCGAATCAGCAGACGACAAAGGCAATAAATGGAGCACAATTGGCGTTTCACAAAACATCGTCGAAGCCTCATTTTTGGCACTTCACGACAGCATCACTTACAAATTGATGAAGGAAGAATGAAAAAAATCTTTTTTACATTATTGCTCGCAAGCCTTCTCTTTAGCTGCGCCAAGAAAGAAGAAAAAACCGGCGCAGAAATTTCCTACCTCAAGGCTTACAAGTTTTTAAAAGATAAAAACTACTCACAAGCTGCCGAAGAATTTGAAAAAATTGACGAAGATTTTCCTTTTTCAAAATGGGCGCAGAAAGCGCAAACCATGGCGGTTTACGCCAGATATAAAGACGAAGATTATCAAAAATTAAATGCCACGGTTGAAGATTTTTTACGCCTCAACCCAAACAGCGAATATGTGCCCTACATGATTTACATGAAAGGCTTAAGCTATTACAACATCATCCCAAATATCGAACGCGCACAAGACGACGCACAGCAAGCTTCTTATGCTTTTCGCGAATTAATCGCACGTTTTCCTAACTCAGATTATGCCGCTGATGCTTCCGAAAAATTGGATTTTATCGACGAACATTTGGCCGGAGCAAAAATGTCGGTTGGCCGTTACGAGATGCGCAATCACAATTTTCTAGGCGCTCTTGAATACTTTTCTGAAGTGAAATCGCGCTATCGCCAAACAAAACAAATACCAGAAGCACTTTTTCGCTTGAGCGAAATTTATTACAAAATTGGCGTTAAAGATGAAGCAAACAAAGCCGTTCAGCAGCTTGAACAAAGGTTTCAAGAGAATTATTGGACGCAACTTGCCAAGAAAAACCAAGAGCGTCTTGAGCAATGATTGATGACGGCGCAAAGCATATCTGGCTGCCATATACTCAAATGCAAAATCACCTGCCACAGCTTGAAATTAAAGGGGCAAAAGGCGCAAAAATTTTCCTTAAAGATGGCAGAGTTTTAATTGATGGCATCGCTTCTTGGTGGTCGGTGGCGCATGGCTATGGCCACCCTCACCTCACCAAAGAAATCTGCAAACAAGCAAAAAGATTGCCGCATATTATGCTTGCTGGGTTTGCCAATAATCAGACTTACAGCCTGGCGCAGCGCCTCTGTAAATTTAGCAACATGGATCGTGTTTTTTTTTCTGATTCCGGCTCAACGGCAATCGAAGTTGCGATGAAAATTTGTTGGCAATTTTTTATAAATTCCAATCAGCGTGAAAAAACGAAATTCATTTCCTTTAAAAATTCATATCACGGCGACACTACTGGCGCAATGTCTCTCGCTGATTTGTCTGACGGTATGCACAAAAAATTTGAAAAAATTTTGCTGCAAAATTTTTCGCTAGATTTGCCGCGTGATGAAAATGAGTTGGCGATTTTTGAAAAATTCGTTGTCGAAAATAAAAAAATTCTCGCCGGAATTTTTATTGAACCGCTTGTACAGTGCGCCGGCGGCATGAAATTTCATGATCCAAAAATTCTTCGCACAATTTTTTTAATCGCTAAAAAACACCAAATTCTTTTTATTGCTGATGAATGTGCGGTTGGATTTTATCGCACCGGAAAAAAATTCGCCTGCGACGCTGCGGAAATTTCTCCTGACATCTTAGTGCTTGGAAAGGCTCTAACTGGCGGCTCGATGACGCTTGCTGCAACTTTGGTTAAAGAAGGAATTTTCAAAAAGTTTCTTGGCGAATCGCTTGATCAAGCTTTGATGCATGGCCCAACTTTCATGGGAAATCCCTTAGCCTGTGCGGCTGCAAACGCTTCGCTCGACCTATTTGAACAACAGAATTATGCCAAAAAAGTTTTTGGCATCGAAAAATTTCTGAAAAAAAATTTAGCGAAATGCCAAAAATTAAAAGCGGTTTACGACTTACGCATCCTTGGCGCAATCGCTGTAATTGAAATTGAGGCAGACTTCAAAAAAATTCTCGCACTACGTCAAAAATTTGTTGAAAATGGAGTTTTCTTACGACCTTTTTCTAACTGCATTTACCTGATGCCAACACTCAACATAAAAAAATCTGAACTGAAAAAATTAACCGATGTTATCTACAAAATTCTCTCCCAAGAAATTTAGAACAGCTTTTAGTCTTATCGAGCTTTCCATTGGCATTCTAGCCTTCTCGCTGCTTATTGCCATCATAACGCAATCTTCAAACCTTTACAAAAAATATCAGTTAAGCAACGCCACCGCGCTAACAAAAGCTACGGAAGTAAATGGAATTGAGGGCATAATTTTATGGCTTGATGCAACCGCACCAAAAGTTTTAACCAACGCCAATGGATCAACAAACATAAAGGATGGCGACCTTATCAAATCTTGGAAAAGCCAAAATCCGCAATCAAAAAATACTTTTGATTTCGTTCAAAATACCGGCGCCAACCAACCAACTTATAAAGAGAGCGGCATCAATCAATTACCAACTTTATTTTTTGACAGCAACAACTCGGGCTCAACGTACAAAAGGCTTGGCACTGCTCACAACTTCATCTTAGCGCCGGCGCAATTTAGTGTTTTTGTGGTCATGCAACCAATTCAAAATATCGTCACCAATGGCTATGCGATTGACTTCCGCGCCTCTTCTTCTGGAAAGGGATTTGGCCTCTACAAAAAAAATACAACCTACATGGGCGTCACTTCTAACCGTTGGTCACTTGATACTTGGTCGGGAAGCGCCTGGACACAAACTCTCTCTTCCGCATTGTCTCTCAACACTCCAACTGTTGTTAGTGCAATTCGCAGCAATAGCAGCAACACGGTTTATAGAAATGGCACCCCATCAACCAGTAGCAACGCCAACTACATACCAAACGACAACACCTCTAGCTCACTTTACATTGGCAACATTTTTGACGGAAATATCTCAGAAGTAATAATGTTTGACCGCACCTTGAGCGACGAGGATCGGCAGATTGTTGAAAAATACTTAGGCAAAAAATACGGAATCAAAATTTAACCATGAAAATCAGACATTTTTACGATAAGGAAACTGCAACTTTCACTTATCTTCTTATCGACGAAGCATCAAGAAACTGCGCGGTTATTGATTCCGTGCTCAATTACGATATTTTTTCTGGACGCACTTCAACAACTTCTGCTGACGAATTAATTGCAGTAATCACGCAAGAAAATTTAACGCTGGCCTGGATTTTAGAAACTCACATCCACGCTGATCACCTTACTGCCGCAAGCTATCTCAAAGAAAAACTGGGCGGAAAAATTGGTATTGGTTCTGGAATAAAGGAAGTTTTGAATTTTTGGGTACAACTCTTCAACACGCAGCAAGACACACCGCTTGACGCTTCACAGTTCGATCATCTTTTTGCTGACGGCGAAGAATTTTTAATTGGAAATTTGCGCGTAAAAGTTTTGCACACTCCTGGCCACACGCCTGCTTGTGCTAGCTACTTGGTGGAAGATTCTATTTTTGTTGGCGACGCAATTCTTTCTCCCGAAATTGGTACGGCGCGCACTGATTTTCCTGGTGGCAGCGCGGCACAACTTTATGATTCGATCCAAAAAATTTTCGCATTGCCGCAGGAAACTAAAATTTTTATCGGTCACGATTATCCAAAAGATGGAGAGCAGCCGCTGTTTTCTTGCAGCGCTTCTGATCAGAAAAAAAACAATGTTTTGGTGAAGGAAGACATCAGCAAAGCACAATATGTTGAGAACAGAAATAAGCGCGACATTGGCAAAGCTGTGCCAAAGCTTTTATTGCCATCAATTCAAATCAACCTTAGAGCTGGAAGGTTTGGCGCCGCAGAAAGCAACGGCACGCACTACATCAAAATTCCGCTGAATAAAATCTAAAACTTTTTTTACGCGTAGAGAGCGTAGCCATAATTCCTTACTGTCTGTAAGTATTGCGGCTGTTTTGGATTTTGCTCAATTTTCTTACGCAGGCGAGTAATTTGCACATCGATGGTGCGATCATCAACATCGCCGCACAGGGCAGAGAGACTCTCGCGACTGATTGCCTTGCCCTGCTCTTTGCAAAGAAGAGTCAAAATTTTCACTTCGCTTTCGGTTAGATAAATGAATTCTTCGCCTTTTTTGAGACGCGATTGCTCAGGATTAAAAGTAAATTCGCCGAAAGAAAAAACTGTTGGCGCAACCAAAGAATTTTGCCCAGAATTTCCCGCCCGCTTCAAAACATTATTGATGCGAAGCAAAAGTTCTTTTGGTTCGAAAGGCTTTGGCAAATAATCGTCAGCACCAGCTTCAAGACCAGCAATTCGATCATCTGAATCGCCGCGTGCAGTTAACATTATGATTGGAACACGCGAGGTTTTGCGAACATATGCAGTAAGCTCAACACCATTTTCATTAGGCATCATCACGTCAACAATCAACAAATCGAAACTGCTTTGCTGCATGATCTGGCGGGCCTCGGCAGCATCTTTTGCCATCGCCACGGTGAAGTTATTTTCTTCCAAAAAACGCCCAAGAAGGTTGCGAATTCTGGTGTCGTCATCGATGACTAAAATCGAAGGTTTGTTGCTCATACTTATGAGTTGGTTATTACGATTTTATAATCGCATCAATTTTTTTCAGCTTGGTCAAAAGCTTCTCAAGATTGTCGAGGCGAACCATACAAGGACCGTCAGAAGGCGCGTTGTCAGGGTCTTGGTGCACTTCCATAAACACGGCGGCAACACCAACTGCAACGGCAGCAGTGGCTAGCGTTTCAACGAATTCACGTTGTCCACCACTTGCACCGCCAAGTCCGCCTGGCTGCTGCACTGAATGCGTTGCGTCAAAAACAACTGGGCATCCGGTTTTGGCCATGATTGGTAGTGAGCGCATATCTGAAACCAAAGTGTTGTAGCCAAAGCTTACTCCGCGTTCGGTTAGCAAAACATTTTGG
>JBIKKP010000056.1:0-6023 GCA_044360285.1 Rickettsiales bacterium | reverse complement strand
TCGACAGGCTCAGCATGACTAAACTAAAGTGACTACACAAAAATGCTTTTGGCTAAAATTCGCTGCGAGTTTTAAATGCAATCGCAATCGTGCCTTCATCAAGGTAATCTAGCTCACTGCCGATGGGAATTCCATGGGCAAGGCGAGTAATTTTTACAGGAAAATCTTTTAAATTTTCGGCGATAAAATGTGCCGTGGTTTGACCATCAATTGTTGCGCTGTTGGCAATTATGACTTCTGTTACATCGCCGCTGCGCAGCCGTGAATAAAGGGTTGCAAGATTTAAGTCTTCGATAGTTTTACCAGAAATTGCTGAAAGATTTCCGCCCAAAATGTGATATTTTCCCAGGTAGCTTGAAGCGCGTTCAATTGCCCAAAGGTCGGCAACTTCTTCAACGACGCAAATCACATCTTTGCTGCGATTATCGTCGAGACAGATTTTGCAGATTTTTCCCTCATCAAGATTTCCGCAAATTTCGCAATTATGAATTTCCTTTTCGAGGATTTTTAAGCCCTCAAGCAGCGGCAGCAGAGCTTTTTCTTTGTTGGCAGCAAGGTGAAGAATAATGCGCTTAGCAATTCGTGGTCCCATGCCGGGAAGGCGGGCGATGATCTTGCTAAGCGCTTCAATTTTTTGCATCGATACAACTCTCTTATACAGCCATGCCAGCCTCGGCAACTCGCCTTTCTCTTTGCCTGTTATTACAGATGCAGGCAACAGCTCCAAGAAGTACTACCGTGCCAACAGCAATACCGATTTTCCCCATATCTGACAATCCTCCGCCTTCTTTCTCTTCAGCTGCAGCTACAATAGCCGATATCGTGGCTGAAGCTGATGGTGATACAGTGGGGGTGGGGGTGGGAGTAGCAGTAGAAGTAGGTGAATTGCTAGGAGTTCCAATGATAAACTCACAACGAGGAAGAGGAGTTACTGAGGGAGTTTGTGACCTAGATGGAGTTTGCGTGTTAGTCGCGCTTACAGATCCTGAAGCACTTCCCGATCCGCTTGCTGATCTAGATGGAGTTTGCGTGTTAGTCGCGCTTACAGATCCTGAAGCACTTCCCGATCCGCTTGCTGATCTAGATGGAGTTTGCGTGTTAGTCGCGCTTACAGATCCTGAAGCACTTGCCGATCCGCTTGCTGACCTTGATGGAGTTGGTGTAGCAGTCGCAGTTGCAGTATCTGTTTGAAAAGCAGTAGCACTTAAAGTATCAAATACAGCTTGCATCGCTCTTGCCGCATTTTCTTGCCCGATAGCATACTCTATGTTAGCAACAGCGTCTGTAAGTATTCTCGATAAATCTTCAGTGGATTGAACCCCGCATATATCATTTTTTAGCTCCTCAAGAAATTTACTGCCACCCATAATTATAAATGCATCTCTGCCGGAAACTTCATGAGCCATAGCAGACATCTTTTCCATCATAGCTTTTAAAGGCTCGTTGCTGGAAAGAAAGGGGTTTGCGCATTCTTGTGCTTGTTGTAAAATTGCATCTAGTGGCGATTGACGATCATTCACAGCTTTACTGGCTGCGCCTTGCGCAGCTTCAACTTCTTTTACAAGACGTGCTACTACTACACGGGAACTAGTAGCAGAAGGAGTAGTAGAACTAGTTGCACTTACACTTGATGTTGCACTTACACTTGGTGTTGCACTTACACTTGGTGTTGTACTTACACTTGGTGTTGTACTTACACTTGATGATGTACTTACACTTGGTGATGTACTTACACTTGGCGTTGTACTTACACTTGATGATGTACTTACACTTGGTGACGTACTTACACTTGGTGTGTCGCCGGCAGTAGGAGTCACGCTTGGTGAAGCACTAGCAGTTTCACTTCTCGTTGAAGTCATGCTTGGTACCAGATTACGGTCAGGATCAATATCGTGAATAATGCCATTAGCATCAATACATTTGTCAGGGAATTCCGAAGGCGAAGACGTTGGCGAAACAGATGGGGGAAGGACACTAGGCTGAGCTGATGGAGCTGCCGGGCCTGCCGGGCTAGGTATAATAGTAGGTGAGGCTGTCATTTCTTGTGGTCTTATTTGCGCTCCACGTAACGGTTTTGTAGGAGGTGACGGTTTTGTAGGAGGTGACGGTTTTGGTGTGCTTTCTGGTGCGGTGATCTGAGGCGTTTCAACTTTTTGCGCATTTACTCCAAGCGAAGTAATTGGCGAAACAATTATATCGGCAACTCTGCTCACACCACTTGCTACAGTAGCGACGGCAGAACTAGCAGCACCATATAATCTGCTTAACATTCCTCCAGGAGCCGGAGCAGCAACAGTAGTTTTTGCTTCAGTTGGTGTTCTTCTTGGAAATTTCGGCGGAGTTGCTGCAGCAAAGCCTGTTTTTGGTAGAGAAGGAAATTGGTCGGGACGCCACTTTGTAACCGCTGTTGATGTCGGCGGAGGGGCGATGATTCCTTGTCTTGCCACTTCAGCTACGTTTCCAGCAGCAGAAATGAGTGGCACTAAAGCTTCAGCAATCAGTTGTCTGTTGGTCTTATCTAAAACAACTGTTCGATCTTCTTTTGGCAAACCAATCCTCTCTATGCTAGCTCTCATCTCTACATCTTGCTTTTGCAAAGTTGCATCAAGCTTCCACGCAGCGGCACTGCGAGCTTCAACATATTCATCGCGATAGCCGAGACGATCAAGCTCTCCAGGAATATTTACAAAATTATCTTCTGCATCAGTAATTCTAACTAGAAATTCCGCTTTGTGACCAGAGAAAAGTAGGCCATCTCTCTCTTCTGTAACCGCACCAATTGCATCACCAGCTTCAACATCATCTCCAACTTGCGGCAATGGGTTGGTAAATAGGGAGCGAGAAGCTGGAACTAAAGAGCCGCTAAGTCCTGCATATTCAACACGAAGTCCTTTTTCGTTTTCGACTACCAAAGTACAATTTCCTGTGCGGTCAACATCTCTGCTAACCACTTTTCCAGAAATCATAGAGGTAACATCAAACTGCGAGCGCTTACGCCCAAACGGAGTCAATGAAGTATCAACATTTGGCGCAACAAAAGAAAATCGTGTCGCACCATCATCCGCATCGCTGATTCTATAAACGTTACTGCCGCATGGATTCACGTAATCGCTCTGACCATAGGCGAATATTCCTTCTGGTAATGGAGCATCAGACAAAGATTGCGCAAAAAGAAGATTGTATCCGGTTGGAAGCGGTTCATCACCAGCATTAAGAATAGCTTCTGGAGTTTCTTGTGGATAGAGATCGAGATTTTTAGCTTGTCTGAGACGCAAAGCTTGTACTCCTTCTTTGAAGGGATCTTTACCACCAATATCACTTAAAACAGAGTCAACCTTACCATTACCAGCAGCGCGCATATGCGCATATTGAACACAAATTGGACCGCAATCATTCGAACCGCGTTGCTTCTGAGTTCCAGGAACTGCTTCAGCAATAGGTGTGCTTGCTGGGTCATAGGTTAGGGACGTAGTAGCGAAAGTTCCGTCAGCTTGTTTTACACAATTTACTTCTCGCAAAACCCAATGGTTTCCTCCCACCAGCAGCGGAAGGAAAAGTTGTACGTTAGTAATCCCTGGAGCGTCAGCTAGCTCGGCAAGAGCATTATCAACAAGCTCTTGTGCCATTGTCGTGCCGTGGGGAGATGGCATCAAAACCTTAGCCGCACGAGATGGATTTTTAGGGTGTAGAAAAAAACCATTCTCGTCTCCGTCGTAACCAAGCGCGGGGAAAGACGCTAGCATTGCAGCATAGATCTCACCGTTACTGTAAGAATAATTAGGTTTTATATCTAAAGAAGGCTGAGCAACGACGGTACGAGACATGTTTTAAGCAAAGTTAAAATTGATTTAGAAACGGTAAGCAATACTTAGTTTGGCAGCGTCGATTCTGGCTTTGTATTTGCCGCTATAGGCAAGATAGTCAGATGGAATTCTTGTTGTCGCTGAGATGTTTTGCGTAGTATATTCAATGCTTACTGCAACTTCTGGCATGATTTCTGTTTTCATCCCGATGCCGTAGATTACGCCACCAGCACTGCCAGAATTTTTGCGTGTAACATATTCTGATCCACCAAGCAGGCTATAATTTTGCGCGCTGTAATTGGCTACGGAATAACCGCCAATTGCGTAAATTGCGAAGTGGTCAACCACGTCAACACCAACGTCAATTCTGGCACCGTATCGGTTTTTAATTTTTAGTTTTCTATTTTGGCGCGGGTCAGCTTCGATGGTAAGATTATTTTGCTCGAAAAAAATTCCCGGAGCAATGAAGGCGCCTTGATAGTTTATGGCATATTTGTAAGTGGCACCAAAACCTGCGCTAGAGTCAGAAGCTGATGGTCGAATTTTACCACGATTGCCCGATTGCGTATAATCTTCATAAAATTTTCCACGAACTAAAAGCGCATCAGCACTGAGATAGTTGCCGGCTGTATTTGCGCTGGCTGCAGCACTCGAGAAAAAAGAAAACGTAGCCAGTACAAAAAGAATTTTTTTCATATTTTTATTAAAATTTTTTTTAAGAAGATAAGTTAGTTCAAACCAGTTCTAAGTAGGTCGTTTTTAAATCAATAAAAACTTCAAACTCATTGTCGCAAAGCGCAATTTGCCTCAACAATGTATTTGTAAGTGACAAGTTGCTCAAGCCCCACGGGTCCTCGCGCATGAAGCTTACCGGTGGCAATGCCAACTTCTGCACCAAGACCAAATTCGCCGCCATCGGCAAATTGTGTTGAAGCATTATGCATGATGATTGCCGAGCCAACTTTCTTCATAAAAAGTTCCGCCGCTTTTTGATCCTCGGTGACGATGCATTCAGTGTGCGACGAGCCGTAAGTTGCGATATGTTTCATTGCCGCCTCAATATCTTCGACCACTGCAATTGAAATAATTTTGTCGAGAAATTCGGTCGCAAAATCTTGCTTATTTGCCAATTTCATATTTGGAAAAATCTCTTTTGCTTTCACATCACCTCTCATCTCACAGCCAGCATCAGCAAGGTCTTGTGCCAGAATTGGTAAGAACTTTTTAGCGATTTTTTTGTCGATCAAAAGTGATTCCGTTGCGCCGCAAATTCCCACGCGACGCATTTTTGCATTAAGTAAAATTTTGCGCGCTTTTTCCAAATCAGCTCTTTCGTGAACGTAAGTGTGACAATTGCCGTCGAGATGTTTGAAGAGCGGAATTTTTGTGTTTTCGGCAATTGCTTTAATCAGCGATTTTCCGCCGCGTGGAATTACCACATCAATTTGTTCATCCATTTTTAGCAGCTCATTGACATATTCGCGCTCGATATTTGGCACCAGCGTCACCGCGTTTTTGTCGATGTTAAAACGCTCCAAAGCTTGGCGATAAATATCCGCCAAAATTTTCGAAGAATTTATTGAATCTGAGCCGCAACGAAGAATCGCCGCGTTTCCAGACTTAAAGGCAAGGGCAGCGATGTCAGAAGTGACATTTGGACGAGATTCAAAAATTGCCAATAAAACACCGATTGGCGTTGTTGTGCGCTGAATGTGCAAACCGTTGTCGCGCGTGACGTTGTAAGTAATTTTTCCAACCGGATCATCTAATTTTACGATTTCTTTTATTGAAGAAATCAGTCCAAAAATTCTTTTTTCATCAAGCAACAAACGATCAACCTTAGCGGCGTCTAACCCATTTTCTTTGGCAATTTTTAGGTCTTTTTGATTGGCCTTAATAATTTTTGGTAAATTCACTTTCAACAAACGCGCAACTTCTAAAAGCGCACGATTTTTTAAGTCGGAATCAAGGCAGACAAGCTCGGCGCTTGCGGCTTTGGCGTCGTTGCAGATTTTTAAAACCTTCTTCTTTATTTCGCTCATAAAGGATTAAAAAATTTGGTTAAAATTGGATAAAAAATCGCTGCTGAAAAAATTGCCACCGCCAGGGCAAAAGCGCCAAGGGTAAGGCTTGAATCGAAATCAATTTCCTTGGCAATTTCCTTATCAATTTCTTGAGTGGTTTCTTTGCCAACTTCCTTGGATTTTTTTGACGCGGAAG
>JBIKKP010000055.1:0-6288 GCA_044360285.1 Rickettsiales bacterium | reverse complement strand
GGTTTCTGGGCGGGACATTTAAATTGAGAAAATTTGTTTCAAAAAACGTTGCGCGCTTTTAGCTTCGCCAGCTTGTAAGGCAAGTGGATGATCGCTGATTTTAGCTCGCAAGGGTTTGAAAATTAGAGGAAAGTCCGGACTCCATCGAGAAATGACACCAGCTAACGGCTGGCGGCAAAGCTGAATCTATAGGCTTTGTTAGGACAAGTATCACAGAAAATATACCGCCCTCCTTCGCCAAGGCTTTGGAGGGTAAGGGCGAAACCGCGAGGTAAGAGCTCACGCGCTTCTGCAGTAATGTAGATTTGGATAAACTCTGTCTGGAGCAAGACCAAGTTAGTAACCGTCTTTAGTGGCAGGCGTTTCTCACGCTGTTATTGGTAGGTCGCTTGAGGTTAGCAGCGATGCTAATCCCAGATGAATGATCGTCGGCTCGCAAGAGTTACAGAATCCGGCTTATAGCTTGCCTTACAATTTTCACTGCTCAACGAAGCCGGATTCATTTTTATTTTGCCAGCCGCTAAAGCGACTGGTGTCCGGCTTATAGCTTGCCTTACAAACAAACCTCAAATTCGTCATGCTTCGACAGGCTCAGCATGACTTAGTCACCCTGAGCCTGTCGAAGGGTGGCTCTCCACAGAATTATTTAGGCAGCTTTCTCTTCCACCAACTTCACAAAATTCTCGATTCCAAAAAGGGCAATAAAACTTCCCATTCTTGGGCCTTGGTCTTGGCCAAGAAGGATTTGGTAAAGCGCTAAAAACCAATCGCGCATTTTATTTTCATAGCCGTGATTTCTGCCAACTTCGAAGACAATCTTTTGCAACTCGTCACCAGAAAGCGCAGAATTTTTTGCAGCTTCCAGTTTTTCACAAAGCTCGCGAAGCGCTGATTTCTCTGGCTCTGTCGCGCTTCTGAATTTTTTATTTTTCTTGATGAAGTCGTTGTAATAAGAAATTGCGCAACGAACCATTTTCGCCAGAAGCGGCGAATTTTCTGGGCTGAGGCCTTGCTG
Source organism: Rickettsiales bacterium (assembly GCA_044360285.1). Classification (GTDB taxonomy): domain Bacteria; phylum Pseudomonadota; class Alphaproteobacteria; order Rickettsiales; family UBA1997; genus UBA2645. The sequence goes on along the minus strand of JBIKKP010000055.1, from coordinate 5,273 downwards.
ATATTTCGAAATGAATCCCCAAAGCACCGCGTCATTTTCTGGGTTGCAGGCCGAGGCCAAATTCAAAAGCAGTGAATAATTTATCGAAAAATTTACCTCGGGAACTTTTCCTTCATGAATGTGGAAGGCCGGATTTTCAAGCTTCGCGCCCTCTTCCTGATTTTCAAAACTTTGCGCAAAAGCCAGATATTCATCCATCGCTTTTGGAATTACGTCAAAATAAAGACGTTTTGCGGTCTTTGGTTTTTGATACATAAAAAGTGCCATCGACTCAGATGGAGCGTACCTCAACCACTCTTCAACCGAAATACCATTTCCCTTCGATTTGGAAATTTTTTCGCCGCTGTCGGATAAAAACATTTCGTAAGTGAAATTCACCGGAGGCACGCCGCCCAAGATGCGACAGACTTCGCGATAAATTTTTTCATTCGGTTGGTGGTCTTTTCCATAAATTTCGTAATCAACGCCAAGTGAGTACCAGCGCGCGCCGAAGTCGATTTTCCACTGCAATTTGCAATTGCCGCCTGTGACAGGAATTTCTTTTTCAACACCATTTCCATCAACATAAGTAACGGTCCCGCGCTGCTTATTTACTGATTTCACGCCCTTATCAATTACGATGCCGCTTTCTTGATCAATTGGCATGAAAGGCGAATAAGTTTCTTGGCGTTCAGCGCCAAGCGTTGGCAGCATTAGCTGCATCAGCTCTTCATATTTTTCGAGCACGCGCAGCATCGTTGCGTCAAAAGCACCAAAGCGATATTTGTCGGTTGCTGAAATAAATTCATAATCAAATCCAAATGAATCGAGGAAACCGCGCAAGCGTGCATTCATGTGATGGCCATAAGATTCATGCGTGCCAAATGGATCAGGAACAGCAGTAAGCGGCTTACCTAGATTTGCGCGAACAATATCTTGCTGCGGCAGGTTTTCTGGCACTTTGCGAAGACCATCAATATCGTCAGAAACGCAAAACATTTTCGTTGGAATTTCTGGCGCAATTAGTTGGAACGCATGACGAACAAAGGAAGTTCGTACCACTTCACCAAAAGTTCCAATATGCGGCAAGCCAGAAGGGCCATAGCCGGTCTCGAATAATACGTAACCTTTTGCGGGAGTTTTTTTGCCAATTTTTTCATAGATGCGGCGCGCTTCTTCAAAGGGCCAAGCCGGTGTTTTTTGCAAAAGCTCGCGATCTTTTATCTCAAATTTTTTTATCATTTTGTAATTGAATTGTAATCACTGGAAGGTGCTAAATTCCTGTATCAAATAGGATTTTGCAACCAGGTCTTTGTAAAAAAATCATACTGAAAAAGTGACAAACTTGTTCGCTATTGAGAAAATTATTTCACAAAGATTGCAAAGGTGATGCCACTTTTTGCTAGTCTTGCTTGGAACTAAACCCGTAAATTTTCCTAACCACAAACTAGTTTCTAAAATGAAAAATTTTCTTAAAAAGATAAAGCCTTCCTGGCTTGCTGCCTCGCTAATAGGGGTTCTGCTGCTGATACTTCTGTTTGAATATGTTATTATCTCTGCCAACAAAAACAATTTGGCGAAAAAAAACGCAAAAATAATTGAGTCGCTACTGCTCGAAAATTTCGAACAATCGGAAAGAATTTTAATTTTTGTTGGACGCAAAATTGCTGCAGAGGCGCCAACGCTTAATTTAAACGCCATCAATAAAATTTTTAACCAAGTCTCTGCAATCCACGGCGCCAACAGCCTGTTTTCTTGGAGCATGTTTGACTTCGTTGATAGAAATGGCTATCAAACGCTAAATACCGCACATGGAATTCGCCCTATTCCGCTTAATGTTTCGGATCGTCACTACAATACCGGCCGCGGCGCTGATCACTGGACTTTGCTTTTTTCTCCGCCGCTGGTTGGCAATTCGAGCGACTCTTACGTCATTCCAATTGGCGTACAAATCGAAGTTAAAAATGACTCGCGCGCTGGCGCTGTAGTGCTTGGCATCGTTATTAGAAAGCTTATCAACCTGATTGAATCACGCGTCGATCGTAATATCGAATTTGCACTTATCGATAAAAAATCAAAAAAATTCACCATTGGTTCACAAGATGCTGAGAAGAATTTTAAGGACTGTTCTTATGAAGAAATTTTCCTACGGAACCCAAATTTATTTGCGGCAGTTGAGATGAGCGAACGTTATCCCTATCAGATTTTGGTCAAATATAACAAGAAGCAATTTTGGCTAGAAGTGATTGGTAAATCGCTTATTGCCTGGCTGCAAGTCATTGGCTTGGCGATTGCTGTGTTGATTTTACAAAAAGCTTTTTTGGAAAAAAAATCACGCTCTCGCTAAGAAATTTCTCCGATTAAAAAATTTTCTTCAACGCGCAGAGCTTTGATTCTGAGGGCTTCGCCAGCTTGTGGAATTTTACCAAGAATTTTTACATCAAGAAAATTCTTGGTCTTTCCAACAGCATTTTTCTCAAAAAGCACTTCGAAATTTTTTCCAACTTGTTTAGCTAAAAATTTCTGCAGCTCTGCAGCGCCTGCCTCGCGCAGCAATTTGGCGCGCTGTTTAATCAACTTTCCATCAACTTGCGGCATCTTTGCTGCTGGCGTTCCATCGCGTTTTGAGTAAGGAAAAATATGCGTAAAAATTATTCCCGCTTCCGAAATCAAACGCAGAGAATTTTCAAACATCGCTTCATCTTCAGTTGGAAATCCGGCAATAATATCAGCGCCAAAAGTGACTTCAGATGATATTTGGCGGGCTTTTGCACAAAATTCTAAAATCTGCGCGCGATTGTGACGACGTTTCATGCGCTTCAAAATCATGTCGTCTCCTGACTGCAAACTGAGATGAAAATATGGCATGAAACGCGGCTCGTTTTGCAGCAAATCAAAAAAACCATCGTCCATTTCTGCAACATCAATTGATGAAAGTCGCAAACGCGAGAGCTCGGGAACCAGCGCCAAAAGTCGCTTGATCATTGCCGATAGTTTTATGGGAACTGACAAATCTTCGCCATAACCAGAAATATCAACTCCGGTTAAAACCACCTCTTTATGACCCGCTGCAACCATTTTTTTTACCTGCGCAACAATTTCACCAAATGCCACCGAGCGGCTATTTCCGCGGCCAAAAGGAATTATACAAAAAGTGCAGCGATGGTTGCAGCCATTTTGAATTTCCAAAAAAGCGCGTGTCTGATTTTCAAAATAACTAACTAATTGCGGCGCCGTTTCGCGCAGCGACATGATGTCATTAACCTTGATTTTAGCGGTCTCGTGCGGTTCTAGAAAAATTTGCGATGATTTTTTTGCGTCGGAAAAAATTCGATCTTTGTGAGCGATATCACCTACAGCAGCGTCCTCAATTACATCATCTCCACAAGCGTCATCCTTGGCCTGCAAGGCCGAGGATTTGGGGCTGAGATCCTCGGTCGCTTTCGCGCCCAAGGATGACGACATGAAAGAATAGCTTGTAGATTGTGATTTCTCTTGATTCCCCAGCACCAAATCAACTTCCGCCATTTTTGCATATTTCTGCGGATCAATCTGCGCTGCGCATCCAGTCACCACAATTTTTGCCTGTGGATTTTCACGACGCGCTTTACGAATTGAGGCTCGCAAGTCGCGCTCTGCTTGTTGCGTCACCGCACATGAATTAAAAACGAGAAGATTTTGTTGACCGCTTTTGGTAAGCGCCGCTTCGATTGCCTTCGATTCATAGGCGTTGAGCCTACAGCCAAAGGTGATGACACGGTTATGTTCTTCTGGCATCGCTAACTAAAATCACGTGATTCACCACTTTTTTCACGCCACGAATTTTGGAAACTGCTGAAAAAACTTTACGCATTTCTTCATCGCTTTGTGCGACGCCAAGCAAGTAAACGGTGTTATTGAGTGTGGCGATTTTGTAGTTACGTGAAAAGATATTTCTGGTAAAAAATAACCTGGTTTCAACTTCAGCAGTGATGATGTGGTCATAGGTATCGCTCAAAAAAGTGCGCAAATTGACCCTTCTATCTTCGACTAATTCAAGCTCATCAATTACTTCTTTTACGCCTTCAACTTTCCACGCAATAATGCTGGCGGTCTTTGCCTGCACTGGGTCAGACATTTCGCCTATCAACAAAACTCTACCTTCGTTAACCATCAATTCGACGTAAGAATTTGGTTTTTTTAAGCCCTTCTTCAAAAATTCAGCATTTAACTGCGCCGCAATTTTTACGTCAGTTGCAGTTTCTCTTAAAGTCTTTTCGCGCGTGACTACGACAGCTCCGGCAACACTTCCAACTAAGACGGTTTCAACACAAGAAGTAGTGAAAAGAGTTGCAAGCAAAAGAGAAATTATGGTGATTTTTTTAGAATTTTTCATCGAAGAGAATTGGTTTGGAGCGTTGAAAATAAAGGATCGGTGCCACATCTAAGTTTTTTAAAAAACTATTTAGCACTTCCGACATTGCAAATTATTTTTGGCCTTTTTACGTTGCGCGCCCCTTTTAAGGCCCCCTTCCAAATCTCATTCAGATTTAATTCTTACGCTCAAAATAACGCAGCGTTTGATTGTGGTGTTTTAAAAATATGCGGGCGTAGCTCAGTGGTAGAGTGCCACCTTGCCAAGGTGGATGTCGAGGGTTCGAATCCCTTCGCCCGCTCCAAAATAAATTTGCTGCGCAAATTTAGGAGCACCGCATTTCTTCGCCAAAAAACGTGGTTTTTGGCTCATCTACTTTTTTCCTTCCGTCAGGCTCTTCTCGACATCGACTTCTTTGTAAAACTCTTCGCCAATCTTAATTTCCTCGCGACCATTTTTGGTGCGCCAGCTGTTGGAATCGCGCAAACTAAAGATGCAGCCGCAATATTCTTGTTTGTAAAATTCCTCTTTTTTGGCGATTTCATACATTCGAGCCGCACCGCCTTCTTTGCGCCAATTGTAAGTCCAATAATTTATTCCATCATAATGCGAAGCAGCGCGCATGCCTGATTCATTGATTTGGTCCATATTTTTCCAGCGCGAAATTCCAAGTGATGAAGTGATTGTCGAAAAACCATTTTCTGCAGCGTAAAGCGCTGTTCGTTCGAAACGCATGTCAAAACAGGCCGTGCAGCGAATTCCACGTTCTGGTTCCCATTCCAAACCTTTGGCGCGTTTAAACCAATTTTGTACGTCGTAATCAGCGTCGATAAAGGGAATTCCAAGTTTTTGTGCGAAACGGATATTTTCGTTTTTGCGAATTTCGTATTCTTTTTTTGGATGGATATTCGGGTTGTAGAAAAAAATCGTCACCTCGATT
>JBIKKP010000006.1:0-49385 GCA_044360285.1 Rickettsiales bacterium | reverse complement strand
ATTATATCCATATCGACGTCATGGATGGATCCTTCGTGCCAAACATCACCATCGGCAACGAAGTGGTAAAAAATTTACGCAAAAATTCTGCCCTGCCTTTCGATGTGCATTTGATGATTAACAATCCCGACGCTCACGTTGAAGCATTTGCCAAAGCTGGTTCCGACATCATTACCATTCACGCCGAAGCTTCAACTCATCTTGATCGCAGTGTAGATTTGATAAAATCTTTTGGTAAAAAAGCTGGCGTTTCTTTGGTTCCATCAACTCACGAAGATGCTCTCGATTACGTACTTGAGAAACTAGATTTAGTTTTAGTCATGACTGTGAATCCTGGTTTTGGTGGGCAAAAATTTCTGTCATCGCAACTTCGAAAAATTGAAGCGATTCGCAAAAAAATCGAAAAAATTGGTAAAAAAATTGATCTCGAAGTTGATGGTGGAATCAACGAGCAAACCTTTAAACAAGCTGTTGGCGCCGGTGCTGATGTTTTAGTTTCTGGCTCTTATATCTTTGGTGCAAAAGATTATGCAGCAGCAATTTCAACTTTGCGCAGCTAATGAAATATGTCGTTTATGGCCTTGGAAAATCTGGGCTTTCTGCAATAAATTTCTTGGCAAAAAATGGTGAAGAAGTTGTTGCAACTGATGACAATCAAAAAGCGATTTTTGATGCAAAAACTGCATTTGAAAAAACCGCTACAGCAGCAAACTCAAAAGTAATTTTCAGCGCGCCTGACGAAATTACATATGACGCAGACACAGTAATTTCCTTTGCTCCCGGCATTCCGCTTTATTTTCCTAAGCCGCATAAAATTCTTGAAACCGTCAAAGAAACCGCCGCCAATCTTGCTTGCGATATCGAAATTTTTTATCGCAAAAATTTGCAAAATAACTTTATCGCAATCACTGGAACCAACGGCAAATCAACAACTACGGCACTTAGTGGATTTGTCTTCGAGCAACTTGAAATCAAATCAGCAATTGGTGGAAACATTGGAACTCCTTGCTTTGAATTGCCGCAAAATCAGCAAAATTTTTCCTACATTTTTGAGACTTCTTCTTATCAACTTGACCTACTTTCGCAAACGCATTTTGGCATTGCCGCGCTGCTGAATATCACACCTGATCATATTGATCGCCATGGCTCAATGACTGGTTATATCGAAGCAAAAAAACGCGTCTTTCGCAATCAAGTCGTTGGTGACTTTGCTTTGATTGATGCTGATAATGAAAATTCAAAATCGATTTTTCTTGAACTGCAAAATGACAAAAGTTTCCACGCAACTTTAGTGCCAATTTCCACGAATAAAGTTTTGGAAAATGGTGTGGCGCTGATTGATGGAAAATTAACCTGTAAAATTTCCGGAAATAATTTTTCCACAGAACTAAAATCAGAATTTTTACGCGGCAAACATAACGAACAAAACATGGCTTTTGCCTTTGCTATCGCTTACTGCCACACGCTTCAACAAAACTTAGAAATTGCGCCAGAAAAAATTATTGAAGCGATAAAAAAATTTCGCGGCCTGCGTCATCGCATGCAAATTGTTGGAGATATTGGTAATGTAAAATTCATCAATGACAGCAAGGCAACCAACGCCGAGTCAAGCGAGCACGCACTTAAGGCCTATGATAATATCTTTTGGATTTTAGGCGGAAAAGCAAAGGAAGGTGGAATATCAAACCTTGCGCCACTTTTTAGCAAAGTTGCAAAGGCCTATTTGATTGGTGAAGCAAGCGAAGAATTTGCCAAAGTTTTAGAAAAAAATTCGGTAAAATTTGAGAAATGCGGTGATTTAAAAGCAGCTTTTGCGCGAGCATTTTCTGATACAAAAATTATTGGCTTCTCACAAAACAACATCTTACTTTCGCCCGCTTGCGCTTCGTTCGACCAATGGAAGAGTTTTGAGGAGCGCGGGGACTATTTCTGCAAGCTATTTGATGAATTACAGCGGCAAATTTCAGAATAAAATTTTTACAAAATTCACTGGAATCTCGCTGTTTTTTCTTGCGCTTTTTTTGGGCTCTCTTGCTCTTTTTTTTTCACAAAAAAGCTCGTCAGAAGTATATGAAAGGGACTGCAGCTCTATTGGCGAAGAAATAGCCAGGCCGGGAAATAATTGCTTAATTCTTAATAAAAAACTTTGCCAAGGAATCAACAACGTTAGCTATGTCATCAATCCTTCGGCGATCTCTTCTGATGCTATAAAGATTCACCGCAAAAATTGCGCCGACCTTTCTGACTTACCACTTTGTTCGCAAATCGACACCAACCGTAATGTAATTGATCCAGGGAAAAATTGCGTTAGAGAATGCAGCGATCCTTTAAACTCTGGAACCGGTGTGCGTGGCGAAGATTTTGCCGTTCATAATCGCGACTGTGTAAGATTCTGCGACGCTATTGAAAATGGCGTTAGCACTAACATTTCCCTCAGTCAAAAATGCATAACACGCCGCTGTCATCAAGTTCCCAATGGCGTTACTCCAACCTCGCCTGCTTGTGAATTCATGGATTGCGATTTGCTTACCTCTGATGAACTAAATGAGCCAAGATTAACCAGAACAACTAACCCAATAAAATACTGCAATGGCGGTCAAAGAACTTTGGCTAACGGCACCAGAGAGCCAATTAAATGCTTCGACTTCAAGCAAGATACTTTTGATTACATCAGATTCAGGGGAAACTCTCATCCAGCAACTCAGTGTCAAATTCACAATTGCCGCACTACTTCGCAAACCTGCTCTTCTTACAGCAGCGATGATGTAAGTAAAATTCTCGCTAAAGATGCTCAATATCCTGGATTTTCAACCGCCTATCAAAACAAGTTTAACAATGGAAATCCAATAACCGAACCGGGCGCCTATTGCACAGCCGTTGTTTGTAAACCAGTGGTAAAAAGATTTTATCTCTGCACGCTTGAGAGCGGTGCTGAGGCTGACTCTATACCAACCAAAAAACATAACGAATGCGATTCAGAATGTTCTTCTGGCGCCTGCTATAAAAACATTGACTGCAACCTTACCATAAACGCATCGCAAGAAGAATGCACCGCTTCTCGAGTTAATAGCGATGGCTCTATTGGCACTGATGAAGATCCAGTAAATTCATGGTTTTATCGTCCTAAGCCAATGAATAAAGCTTTTCGAAATGTAGGCACCGTTTATGAAGAAATGGATCGCAATAGCCTGTGTTATCACACTTCCAACATGGAGAATAACGGTTTTGGTTATAGCGACATCTTCGGCCTTTATTATCACAACTACCTCGCTTACGACACCAGATCCCCACCACTCTGCAGCACTGGTTCTGATGGTAATGGTGGATATGGATATGGATATCTTTGCGGAGTAAATGGCGATTTTTACTCAGAACCAGGCGATAATGATGATACAGCTTACATTCGTGGTTACGTTAAAACCAATTTCTCTGAAGGTGAAGCACTGCACAGAATAGAGGTCTGTCTTCGCTTTAACAACAACATGATACCATGGAAAACTTGCGGCAGAAGAGAATGTGGTATCACTTGCTATGGTGCATTTGGTTGTGAATCGCAAGTTTGCGGCGTGGATAGTTGCTATTATCTCTACATCAAAGATTCAGAAGCGCAGAAATGCATGATGAACAATGATACTTTCAGCAAAGGTGGTGATAGCGATAGCTATGACTGTCTGCGAGTTGTTGACGGCAATATCAGAATTCGTGCAGTGAAATATGATAACCGAATCTGCGCCTTCCTTGATACATCAGGAACAACAGCTTGGGCGCCAAATGATGACTACCTTACAGGTGATGAAAAATTATCGGATGGAACCTGCTATTCTGGTCACGCTGACGCAAACGGAAATTGCATTGACTCAAAAGGTGGTAATAGCGAACGCGGCAGAGCTGATCGCTGGCGAGCAATTGACATGATTAAATACATCGAAAACAACCAGGGTTCAGGCAGGCCACAAGGCTATCTTGATGTGAATGGCAGACTTTATCCTAAGCAAGAATGCATTAAAACCAGCCTCAGATCTCCACCGCCAAAATTTTGGAACCTCAGCAACGCTGCAAATGCCAATAAACTCTTCGTACCCCCGCTGCGTATAGACAATGTTTACCTCAAAAAAGGTGGCAGTTTCTCAAGCAATAAAAAAACCGATTTTCACTATCCTGCAATTGACGTTTTGTTTGGCACAGAATTGCAAACTCTCAGCCTAGACGCTGGTAAAACCGGATATGAAACAAACGATAGGGATGAGAACGCTGCAAAAACCATAACCTCTATCTTTTTTGGCTTCAGCTACTCGGTCGAAGTTTTTGTTAGAAAGGAATATAACGCTTCAAGCAATAAGCCTTTATTTTGTCTGTATCAAAAGGTCAGAAAAACAGACGGCACAGAATTAGATCCAATTCAAATCGACTGCGTTGAGCGTAATTTACCAGAAATAAACAATGCCGAATTAAGAGCCTTAGATTCGACTATTGATAGCCGCAGAATCACCATCAGCGCCGATCCCACAAACACCTTCAGAAGCTCAAAAATAATAATAACCTACACTGCTGGTCTCATTAATCCAGAAACTGGCGCGCAAAACTTGCCAAGAATTTCTATACCTTCCTTTGGCAACGCTGATCGCCTGCAAGAAAGCTGCAGCTTTGATGTAGAAAAATATACCATCTGCATTCAACGCGATTATTGCAGCGCCATTGAATCGGAATGTGCAGCTAATGAAGTGGATCTTCATAACGCCAATTTTAACGAAGACATCGCAAAATTCACCGCCATCAGAAACAACTGCGACACTACTATCACCAATACTTGCAATACTTTAAAGGGATTGGATGCCAATGGAAACGTCATCCTCAATAACGCCTATGGCTGGTTTAACGAGCTTTGCATCACACGCGGATTTGAAACAAAACTACGCACAATTCGCGCCTATAAATTACAGGGCATTCTTGGAAAATGCATAATCGACACCGTCAAAAGTAAAGCGGCACTCGATTTAAATGCGAATGCCTGCAACGATGGTGGTAATGCCGCTTTAGGCTGTTATTGTGCAGGCTATAATAACGAAGTCACATTACCAGATGGGGAAATAGCGCGAAAAGAAACTCCACACGAAGCTGGGCTTTGCATCAACTTACCTTTGGCACAAAGGTGCCCAGCAATTGATTACAACACGACTCCAAATAGCGTGACACCTTCCGACCCAGAATATGTTCTAAACTCGCTTGGCAAATCACTAAATGGAAATTTCACAACCACACTGGCGGCAGATTACAACTCAACTACTCCGGTTGGCGGCGTACATTTGTCACACAGAGCGCGCAGCTTGGGAAATCCATTCTCATTTGGTCCAAACGCTTCATTAATTTCTCACGCAGAATTTCCGCGAGCAATCGCTGGCATGGCCAACATTACAGGCACTTGCAACGGATTCTGGAAACAAACCACTTCTGATAGCGGCGAGAAGCTTACACCAACTATGGATTGCATTCCTCAAGCATCTGGATCGCTTGCTGTTTGGAGCAGCGTAGTCAACAACGACTGTTCTCGCTCTACCTGCCCAAGAATCTTCACCAATCCTAACGGCATCGAAGATAATGGCTTATACCAAAATAGTTACGGAATCCTTGAAAATGGCGAAGACAAAGGCCTTAGCCATGGTTTTGCCACCTGGCCATCTCATACACAAATTAGCGACTTTGCCGAAAACCAAAATGCGGAGGACTGTATACCGGGCTTTAAAAGAAATGGCGCCTCAACAACTGTCAACACAAGCCCAGAAGGCATCAGCTCTCTGGTTTCTGGAAGCCTGTCTTCAAACGTCACCATCGCCTCACTTTATAATCGCATCACCGGCTTTAGCGGCGGCACACCTCCTTCAAGAAAATGTAATCAAGATGGATTTTGGGCCGCCTTTGACACAAACAATCCAAATATCTGCAAGCGAGTCACTTGCCCAGAAATTAATGATACAGTAATCAAAACCTTATCAGATAGCGGCAGTAACAGATATTGGGAACTATGGCGCAACACTGGCGGAGCAAGCTTCCCACGAACCAACGCTTCACGCAGTAAAACTCGCAACAATTCCGCTGAAGGAGTTTGCAACACTTCTCTTGGCTTCCATCAAATCGGCAGCATTCCACCAAAACGTGAATGTGATTATCTGGGAAATTGGGGCGACTTAACCCTTCCTTGCACAACTGAATGCGATGCAATCACTGACGCAACACCAACAGATGTCGCCACTGCCTCATCTGACTTACATGGCTTCTCTTATTGGAAAGCGCGGCCAAATGAAATTCTCTCTGAATCTCTTGGCGAAATTGATGCAGACAAAGGAAACAGAGGCTGCGTTACTGGATACATACCGTATCCATATCCTCCGCTCAAAACCAATAAAGGCGAGGTTTTGACTCTAAGTGATTCTGGACCTTATCGCAGCGATACTGGTAGCAGTGCTAACCTAATGACAATTCCACGCGACGTTAAGCTTGACCCAAGAGAGCCAAGAAATCCAAACACAACTTCACGCTATCCAGAGCGCACCTGCGTTCCAATGACTTCAACTAACAACGACATAACTATTCGTTCTAACGTTTGGTCACCAACATCTTCACGTTGCATCAATAAATGCCCTGGCTCTGAGCAAGATCCAAGAATTAATGTTGGAAAAACAGCGCACACTCTAAGCGACGGTTCGGTTGTTGAAGTTTTGTGGGGAGAGGAAGTTTTAGGTAATTATCAAACTAGAACCAATTGTGACGATGGAACTGGTCTGCAATTCTCAGCCGCAACTTTCACCGAAAACAGAACCAATGGCTGCTATCTACTTCGTCGTAAATGCAATGCTAATGGCAAATGGAGCGATCCAGAACCAATGTGCGTTGCAACAAATGGTGGGCAAATTGGCAACGCAATTTACTCGGTTACCAACCCAAGCACATCAAGCCGTCTTAATAATGCTGCGGTAGTTGGAAGTGCAACTAGAGCAACAGGAACATGCATTAATAACTATTGGACTTCTAATCGTGGACAGCGCTCAAGACCACAAAGAACCTGCTCTTATGGAAAGAATGCTGATGGCTCCTCCAACACTTTCATTGACAAGGTTTATTGGAGAATGACTGGAAGCTCACGAGACTGCGAACAAATTACCTGCCTAGCTCCAAAAGACCAAATAATTTACGACGACACCAACACTTCAACTTCAACCGCTAATACCCGCGCTTCAATTTCAATTACAAGTACGTGGGTTGGCGGAACGGTAAGAGAATTGAGTTGCTCTCCAAATGGCGACATAAACTTTATAGCAAATCCTTGGACTTTCAACAGAGCTGTAGTGCCTATCTACACTAGCACGGTTGGAGGGGCTCCAACAATTACCTGCAGAAATACCGGAACTACCGCAGAAATTGGAACTTGGGGACCTGTGCAAAATAGAGAATTATGTCAGCGTATGTGCTTAATAACTGGCTTCAATCAAGGTAGAGTTGACTTAAACAATTCAGGTGGTGGTGATGGTATTTGGTTCTCTGGACCAAAATTTGAGAATGGCGCTAGTGCTGGTAGTTATGCACTCCATAACACCGAGTTTAACTATAACTTCTCTGATTCTTCAGGAGGAGACTGCGACAAATACAGTAGATCATTCCGATGCAACGACGGAAACTGGGAAGACTCAATAGCAACAACAGGAGATGACGTAACTTGCTCAACACTTCATGTTTATAACTGGACAACAAGATCTTGGGGAGAGATACGAAACTCAGCAATTGCAGTAGGTAATGGCATGTCTTGCCATGTCAGATTAAATGGAGAAGTTATCACCAGCATTAGTTCAGTAAATTGGGATAAGACGCTTGATTGCCCATTCAGAGGCGAAGGCTCAACTCCTGTTCAATCGTCTTTACGCATGATTTCCAAAAAAAGATAACGAAAATTTCCTGGAGAACCTCTTAGGTTAATTACGAACAACTAAATAACTAAAATGATTTCAATAATAATGGGCTCAAAGTCGGATTTCACAACGATGCAACATGCTTGCGAAATTCTCGATAAATTCGCAGTTAAATATGAAACCAGAGTTGTTTCTGCGCATCGCACTCCACAAAGACTTTATGACTTTTGCGCTTCCGCAAAAAAACGCGGCATAAAAATTGTCATCGCCGGCGCTGGTGGTGCAGCTCACTTGCCTGGCATGACTGCAGCAATGACCGAACTTCCTGTACTTGGTGTTCCAATTGAAAGCCGCTCGCTTAAAGGTCTTGATTCACTTCTTTCTATTGCTCAAATGCCCGCCGGAATTCCGGTTGGAACTCTAGCAATTGGCGAAGCCGGCGCTAAAAACGCCGCACTTTTAGCAATTGCAATTCTAGCTTTAAGCGATGAGAAGTTGGATAAAAAGCTCCAAGAATTTCGCCAAGAACAAACCCAATCCGTCACAATCGACCCTCAATAATTTTTCAAAATGTCAGTTTTAAAATTCATTAAAAAATGCTTAAAACACTTGCTGCTCTTCGCTTCCGGCGCTGCTTCGGCAATTACTTTTTCCGTTAGAAAATCAAAAAAATATCAAGATCAAAAAAAATAAAAAATGAAAGAACACAAAAATCATAACAGACCAGAAAGACGCGACCAAGACCCACAAAAATTTCGCTCTGACATCCTCACCTTCCGCTTGGGACAATTTTTTGGCTTCCTTTATAATGTCTTTTTACTCGTACTCATCTACGATTTAATCAAAGCAGGAAACCAAGATTTAGCGCTTAAACTCTTCATAATTAACGCCGCATTAATTGGATTCGTTTTTCTTGTCACTACAATTGAAAGAAAACTTTTTAGAAAAAAACGCTTCGACAACAAAAGAGGAAACTTCCGCGGCCCAAGAAGAGATGACCGCAGAGATGATCGTCGCGACGACAGAAGAGATGACCGACGCGGTAATTCAAACCACGGCGGAAATGATCGCTTCAATAGAGAATAGAAAAAAAGCCAAATAAATAAAACCCCGTCACCTAAAAATGACGGGGTTTTTTTATGCCCGCTGAATTGCTTCTTGCAACTTCTTCACCGCTAAATCTTCTTCACCAACTTGATTCCAGACGTAAGAAATCACCGATAAAAAATCGACTCCCGCTTGCACTAATTCAGCACAATTTTTGTCATTGATTCCACCAATTGCCACAGTTGGTAAAGTAATCAGCTCGTTGCACCATTTAAGAATTTCTGGCGTCGGCTTGCCGCGCGAAACCTTTGTCTTAGTTGGAAAAAACGCACCAAAAGAAAGATAGTCTGCTCCCTGCCCTCCAGCCTGCATGGCAAGGTCACGCGAGTCATAACAACTAGCACCAATAACAAAATTTTGCGGAGATTTTTTTCGCGCATGAGCAATTGATACATCATCAACACCAAGATGAACACCAGAAGCACCTACATCCATGGCAACTTCTAAAAAATCATTCAGTAAAAAAAGACAATTAAAGTCAGTACAGATTTTTTTTACTTCACAAGAAATTGCGGCGATTTCTTGCGCCTCATAACCCTTGAGACGCAGCTGAAATGCTGGAACTAAGCCAGTTGCTAGAGTTCTTTTTAGACGCGGCAAAAAATCACTTACTTGGATTTTTTCTGGAGAAATTAGGTAAATTTTTGCTTTCGCCTTTTCTTGCATAAATCCCGCTAAATAAAGGCTTTTTAAGCTATTTTTTACGTCTGAAAAACGCTGGAACATTCAAGATATCATCTTCGATTTTATCTTCGTTTTTTTCGCTTTCTTCTTCATCAAAAACAGTTCCGCCAAAAAATTCTTTACGTTTCTTTTCGGCATTTTTTGCTCTGATTCCATCCGCTGGAAGCTCTTGAATCAGCGACTTTTTTGCTGGAGATTTTTTAACCACTCTTTCAACAACTTTTTCTTCCTGCTCTTCTTCTTCAGACTCTTCTTCGTAATTTGAAGAAAGATCGTCTTCTTCCAAATCACGCGATTTTGAAGAATTCATAAAGCTAAATAAACTAAAACCAGAACTCTCTTTTTTCTTTGGCTTGAATGGCGATTTTACTGACTTGGTGACTGATTTCTTATATTCGACTTTTTTCTCAATTATCTCGCCTTCGCCTTCATCTTCATCAGTATCTTTTTCTTCAAAAAAGTTAGATTGTGGAGATTTTCTTTCTCTGACTTCGTTTCCATCTTCATCATCGCCATAAGCTGGATTTGGCTCTTTGAGATAGATTTTTTTTGACTTAAATCCAACATCAGAAATCTCTTCGATCTCTTCTTCATCTACCGTAGAAATCTGCCCTGGATCAAAAAAACTTTTCGTTGATTCCTTTGCTGGTTGCGAATTTTCAAGATCATCAAATTTCACCTTAAACCTGCTTGGTTCAAAGCTTTGACGCGTTTCTTGTTTTATGGTTTCGCGCTTCATGTCGCTTTCAATTCCAGTTGCCACAACGGAAATGCGAATTTTGCCTTTCATGTCTTCATTGAAGGCCGAACCAAAAATAATGTTGGCATTTGGATCAACTTCTTTGCGAATTGCATTCACCGCCATATCAGCTTCAAACAGCGTCATATCTGGTCCACCAGTCATATTTACCAAAACGCCTTTCGCGCCCTTGATTGAAATATCATCAAGAAGTGGATTAGAAATTGCCGCTTCACAAGCTTCAATAGCGCGATTTTCACCACTTGCTTCACCGGTTCCCATCATTGCTTTACCCATTTTAGTCATAATGGTGCGAATATCGGCAAAGTCTAGATTCACAAGGCCTGGCATAGTGATAAGATCAGTCACACCACGAACACCAGCATGCAAAACATCATCAGCCATTTTAAAAGCGGACTCGAAAGTTGTTTGTTCGTTAGCGATTCTAAAAAGGTTTTGATTTGGAATGATGATTAAAGTATCAACATGCTTCTTAAGCTCTTCGATGCCTGATTCAGCTGTTTCCATACGGTATTTTCCTTCAAATTGGAAAGGCTTAGTCACAACACCAACGGTTAGAATATCTCTTTCGCGCGCAAGTTTAGCAATAACTGGGGCCGCGCCAGTTCCTGTTCCGCCGCCCATACCAGCAGCAATAAAAACCATGTTATTGCCTTCAAGATAACGCTCAATTTCTTCAATGTTTTCTTCAGCAGCCAAGCGTCCGCGATCAGGAAAAGAGCCCGCGCCAAGACCGCGAGTCACTTTCAAACCAAGTTGAATGCGATTTTGTGCCAGTGAATTTTGTAGCGCTTGCGCATCGGTATTAGCAGCCACGAACTCAACACCTTCAAGGTTTGAGCGAATCATATTATTTATGGCATTTCCGCCAGCTCCACCAACACCAAAAATAGTGATTTTTGGTTTCAGGGTTTCGTGAGCAATATCAATTTTCAGAGACATGTTGGAAGAATTTTTTGATTTTCCGGAAGCCATAGAGACGTGAGGAATTTTTTTTAAAAATCAGCGAAGAAAAATTTTCTAATAAGCTAAAAATAACGATGCAATTTTTTTGCTATCTCGATTTCTAAATCGCGCAAAAGCTTGCTAACTAAGCTTTCAGAGCATCATGAAGAACAGCACCGCCAGAAGAAATTAGAGAAGATTTTATGATCTCATCCTCAAGATTTATGACAATTTTTTTCGCCTCTTTTTCAATCAAAAGCTCAACGAAATTGAAGATATTTTTTGCATAAACTTTGCTGGCATCAGCTGCAACTAGACTTGGAAAATTTTCGTAACCAAAAATTTTGACACCCGCTACCTCAGCAACTTTTCCAACTTGAGTTTGAGAACAATTTCCACCATTTGCCGCTGCTAAATCAACGATGATTGCGCCTTTTTTCATGGAAGAAACCATCTCGTTTGAAATCAAAATTGGCGCTTTTTTTCCAGGAATTAGTGCAGTTGTAATCACCACATCTTGCGTTTTGATTACATCTTTAAGCAGCTGCTCCTGCAATTTTTTATATTCTTCGCTCATCTCCTTTGCGTAAACGCCATCATTTTTTTCCGATGATTTTACTTCAATAAATTTTCCACCAAGACTTTGCACCTGCTCTTTTGCTGCAGCACGCACGTCAAAAACCGAAACAATTGCGCCCAGTCTTTTGGCGGTTGCAAGAGCTTGCAGACCAGCAACACCAGCGCCAATAATCAAAAATTTTGCTGCAGAAATTGTTCCAGCGGCAGTCATCATCATTGGAATTGCTTTTGGCATTTGCGATGCTGCAAGCAGCACTGACGCGTATCCAGCCAAATTACTCTGCGAAGAAAGTGCGTCCATGGTTTGCGCGCGCGTAATCCTTGGAACAAATTCTAGCGCAAAAGCTGAGACATTTTTTTGAGCAATTTGTGCGACTTTTTCTTTGTTGAAATAAGGATTTAAAAGCGCAATGAAGACAACACCTGCCTTAGTTTGAGAGAAATCAACTTCTGTTCTTTGTACTGAAATTATCACATCAACTTGCGGCAAAATTTCAGCGATATTGCTCAGAATTTTTGCACCAGCTTTTGCAAAATCTTCGTCAAGAATTGCTGATTTTTCACCAGCTCCAGCCTCGACAAAAATTTCAATATCAAGTTTTTGATACTTGGCAACCAGCTCGCAAGTAAGAGCAACGCGTTTTTCGCTTTCGGAAATTTCTTTGAGAACGAGAAGTTTCATGATTATTTCACCAAAGGTTTAAGACGATTTAGCGCAACGACGAACACAGATAAATCAGGGTTCGACTGCGTTTTTAAATCGTCGATAAAGTTGTCAAAACGCTCAACCAAGAAATCCATTTTTTCGATCCAAGCTGTGAGCGCGTCAGTTTTGCAAAGTTTCTTGTCTTCGTTGCTGGAATCAACAACGGCTTTAGCAATACGCATCTGATAAGAATAAATATCTTCCATAATCGTTTTTGCAGAAAGCTTCTGCCAATAGTTGTCGATGGTTGATTTTGAAAGCCTGCTGCGCAGCCATTTGAGTGAAAATCTGGTGCCAACTTCAAAGTAAACTTTTGAGATAGTTTCAATATCTAGTTTCGAAGATTCAGAAATTTCGGCGATATCAAATGCCGAAGCGATTGGATCAAGTGCAGCAATTCTTGACGCCAATTTGCGATCAACATTGTTCAAGCAGTAACGCTCAATTTTACGCTCAAAAGATTCGCGCGAAGCCTTTGCAAGAACGCGCGCCAAAACAGAAGAAAGCTCGTCAGTAATTTTTCTAAAGCGCATAACCGTTGCAGTTACATCAGATTTAGTTTGATTACGAAGCAGCCATAGCACCGATCTCTCAAGTAATTTATTGGCACTCAAAAACATCTGCATTTGGATTTCTGAAGAAACTTTTCCATCAAGTTTTTCAATCTCTTCCCAAACTTCACGAATTCTGAAAGAGTCGCAAGCAATGATGAAATTTTTTACCACCTCAACTAAGCTGAATCCACTATCCTGACAGATTTGGCTTATGAAAGTGATGCCAATGCGATTGACAACAAAGTTGGTAATTTGTGTCGCAATAATTTCATTGCGCAGTTGGTGTGTAGAAATTTCTTCAGCGAATTTTTCCTGCATTACGCTTGGGAAATAGCTGGTTAGCTCGCTCTCGAAATATTTATCTTTAACCAAATCTGAGACCAAAAGATGGTTATAAATATCCATCTTCGCATAAGCTAACATCACACAAAGCTCTGGACGAGTAAGTCCAACGCGATCTACCTGTCTTTTTTCAATCTCTTTTTTACTTGGCAAAAATTCAATTTTGCGGTTTAGCAAGCCAGATTTTTCAAGCCTGTAAAGAAATTGTCCTTGATCGCCAAGAGCATTGTGGCCTTGTGAGAAAGCAATCGAGATTGCCTGCGTCTGTAGGCGATTATCTTCCAATACCAAGTGCGAAACTTCGTTGGTCATTGACTCAAGAACTTTATTTCTTTCATCAAGAGTCAACTTACCACTGCGCATTGCAGCTGTAAGAGCAATTTTGATATTTACCTCGTGATCCGAACAATCTACACCAGCAGAATTATCCATGGCATCAGTATTGGCACGGCCGCCGGTTAGTACATATTCGATACGACCTTTTTGCGTGAAACCAAGGTTTCCGCCCTCGCCCACAACTCTGCAGCGAAGCTCTCCGCCATTGATGCGAAGAACGTCATTAGCACGATCTCCAACGTCTAAGTCGGTTTCATCGGCGGCTTTCACGTAAGTTCCAATACCACCATTCCATAGCAAATCCACTGGCGCCCTAAGGATCGCGCGAATGAGTTCGTTTGGCGTCATTTCATCTTCTTCAACAGCCAAAACTTCTTTCATTTCTGGCGATAGCGTAATTGATTTTGCTGATCTTTCAAAAATTCCTCCGCCCTTAGAAATCAGCGATTTGTCATAATCAAGCCAACTTGAGCGCGGTAAGTTAAACATACGTTGACGCTCTTCGAAAGAAGTGGCTGCAACAGGATCTGGATCAAAGAAAATATGCATATGATTGAAGGCTGCAACCAAACGAATATGGCGCGAAAGCAACATGCCATTACCAAAAACGTCTCCGGCCAAATCACCAATTCCAACACAAGTAAAGTCTTGAGTTTGAGTATCGCGGCCCATTTCGCGGAAGTGACGCATAACTGAAATCCAGCCGCCTTTTGCGGTGATACCCATTTTTTTGTGGTCATAACCAACAGAACCGCCAGAGGCAAAAGCATCGCCAAGCCAGAAGTTATATTCGGCAGAAACTGAGTTTGCGATATCAGAAAAAGTCGCCGTACCTTTATCAGCAGCAACTACGAGATATGGATCAGCGGCATCGTGCATCACAACATTTGCTGGATGTTGAATTTTACCATTCACAACGTTGTCAGTGACATCAAGAAGGCCACGCAAGAAGATTTTGTAGCACTCGATACCTTCTTTTTGGATCTCATCACGCGTCATTCCAAGCGTGTTTTTCTTCACAACAAATCCACCTTTTGAACCAACTGGCACAATCACCGCGTTTTTAGTCATTTGCGCTTTGACTAGTCCAAGAATTTCTGTGCGGAAATCTTCATGACGATCAGACCAGCGCAAACCACCACGTGCAACTTTTCCACCACGTAAATGCAAGGCTTCAACACGCGCTGAGTAAACAAAAATCTCAGCATAAGGCAATGGTAGCGGAAGCTCTGGAATTTTTTTACAATCAAATTTCAGCGAGATGTAGCCTTTGAAATTATGACCATCAACAACTTGGTAATAGTTCGTACGCAAAGTTGCAGATATTACTGCATAAATTCGACGAATAACAACATCGTCTAGTGCATCTTTCACTTGCTTCAGGGCATCTTCAATTGCTGCAGAAATTTTTTCGATCAGAACTTTTCTTTTCGCAAAATCTTCTTCCAGACTTGGATTGAACTTACTTTGAAACAATTCAATTAGAAGACGTACAAGCTGCGGATATCTGACCAAAACATCGGCGACATATTGCTGATTGTAGCGGAAGCCGGCCTGATGCAGATATTTCAGGTAAGCGCGTAAAACGTAAACTTGTTTCCAACTAAGGTCGGCAGCGATGACAAGTCTGTTGAAAAAGTCGACTTGCGTTTCGCCACTCCAAATTGAAACGATGGCGCGTTCAAAGTTTTTACGAATTCTTTCATTAAATTTATGACCATGCCTGCTTAGGTTGAGATGGAAATAGTGAACCCAAACTTTGGTCTGCGTACGGACTTTGATATCTTGTTCGATACTGACGGCATAGGTGTGCTCTTGAATCACGCTGAAGCCAAAGCTTTCAAGGATTGGCATGATTTCAGAAAGAATAATTTCTTTCCGCGGCGAATAAATTTTTAGCTCAGAAACATCTTCTGGTAAGCTTTCAGAAGATTTGTAGAGATTAAAAACTACACCATCTTCATCTAAACATTTCTCAATTTTTTCGATGTCGATTGCCGCTCTTCTTGGGTCAAATCTATTTGTATAACTTACCGAGAAGGAATTTTTATATTTAGCGAAAAGCGCGATCCTTTTTTCTTCGTCATATTTTGCCTGAATTGCAAAACGTAATTCGTCGCTCCAAATGCGCGTCATTTTAGCAATTTCAGACTCAATTTGCGCTTCGTCAAAAGATGGAATTCCTTTATTGGTGCGCACAATTACATGTAGACGCATCAAGTTTGAATCGCTGATTTGAATGAAAGAATCGGCGATTTCTCCATTAAAAACTTTCGCTAAGTATTCTTTTATTTTTTCACGCAAATCAGAATTGCTGCGGTCACGCGGTGAAAAAATGAGACAGCTAACAAAACGATCAAATTTATCTTTTCTGGCAAAAAACTTTACTTGCGAGCGACCGCAAATTGCCACGATTCCACTGGCTTTTTTTAATAAATCTTCGGCGTCGATTTGAAACAACTCATCACGCGGATAAGACTGCAAGGTTGAGATTAATTCTTTGTAATTATGGCTGCCTTTGATGTATTTTGAATCGGCAATGACTTTTGCTACTTTGTCGCGCAATAAAGGGATTTTATTTATGCTGTCGTGATAAGAAGAAGTTGTGAACAAGCCCGCCACTCTGTATTCTCCAACAACTTCGCCATTAGCAGAAATTTTTTGAATACGAATTCTTTCAGCATTGGAAATTCTGTGAATTCTTGAGCGATAACGCGACTTCACAATCTCAATTGCGTAAGGATTTGTCACCGAGCCAGACACTTCAGCATGAGAGCAATTTAAAACTTCTGGCCTCATATCTTCATATGGAGAGCGGAAAATTCCCAAGCCAGAATTCTTAACCTCTTCTAAACGATATTCACCTTTTTCAACCTGGCGAATATCAAATTCTTTGGCACCTAGAAAAACAAAATTTCCCGCACTGATCCAGGAGATAAATTCTTTTATTTCGGCAATTTCTTTATCGCTTTTGCCAATTTTTTTCGCGTTATCAATTTGACTCTGAGCATCTTTAATCATCTTCAACATCAACTCCCAGTCACTAACTATCAGAGATAAGGTTTCGAGAATTTTACGAATTTTTTCCTCAATTGCTATCAGCTCTTCATTGGAAGTTATTTTATCAATGTGAAGCTGGGTCACTGATTCCTGAAGCTCATCCTTGCCAAAGTTGACTGAAGATAATTTTTGTAATTTGTTATCTTTATCGCGACTTACTAAAAAAATTGGATAGATGATGTTTTTGATTCTGATGCCGCCTTTATCAAGATTGAGTACGGTTGAATCGACAATGAAGGGCATATCATCACTAATGATATCCACATAGGTAAAATCAGAAGCAAACCCCTCTTTTTCTTTTGCCGGATTCCAAGCTCTGATTTTTAGTTCACCTCTTTTTTTACTGCTAAAAAACTCAAAGCTAAAAAGTGCTGATTTATAGAGATCTTCATTTGAGTAGCTCTCAAAATCTTCGGCTTCGCTGTCCGAATAAAAAATTTCGATAAAATCCAAAAAGTTTTTTGAAGCCTTATTTTCTTGAGAAAATTTTAGCACCCTTTCAAGCAAGTTATGCATTTTTAGAAAATTTTAGTTTGAAATTTATAACGCTATTTTTTGATAAGAATTACTATCATCTGCATGCCTTCTAGCTTAGGATTAACCTCTGGCTTAGCAAAATCTTCGGTGGCTTTAAGGATTTCGACCATCATTTTTTCTGCAAGATCGCGATGCGTGATTTCGCGACCCTTCATTCTGATGCTAACTTTAACTTTATTACCTTTTTCGATAAATTCTTTGGTGTGCCTGATTTTAATATCGTAATCACCTTTGCCAATGTTGATTGTCATCTTGATTTCTTTGACCTCTACAACCTTCTGCTTCTTCTTTGCATCAGCAGCCTTTTTTTGAATCTCATATTTCATCTTGCCGAAGTTAGAAATTTTGCAGACCGGCGGGCTGGCATTAGGCGAAACTTCAATCAGATCTAAATCAGCTTCTTGCGCAATTCTTATACCTTCTGCAAGAGAGAGAACGCCCAGCATGGTTCCGCGCTGATCAATTACCCTAACTTCTTTTGATCTTATTTGTTCGTTAATACGAAAATTATTTTGAGGAGAACTTGCTTGCTGCTGTGGTCTTATTGGCTTCACTTAGATATTTAATTGGTTGATAAGGTTGGAAAAACAAAGAGGGACAAGACGCTAGGAAGCGCCCAGCTAAATTTCAACTTATGAAATTTTTGTGATGCTTTGGAATAAAAAACCTGCCGACCTCAATAAAATCAAGGCGGCACGCACATTGCTGAAATCGCGGATTTTTGGCAATAAAAAATTCTAAAGCGCGTTTTATACGCTCAATTTGCTTATTTTGCAAAACCACCTCAAGCGGCAAATTTTGCCTACGCGCTTTAACTTCAACTGCAATAATTACCCCTAATTTTTGAGCGATAATGTCGATTTCGCCAAAATGAGTTTTATAGCGCCAAGCAAGAATTTTGTAGCCCTTCAGCCACAAAAAAATTAGCGAAATTCTTTCCGCTGCAATGCCAAAGTAATAATTTTTTTGCTTATTTTTTGCACTCATCTTTCTTCGAAATTTCCAACGCAAGGCCGTAAACATCCTTTTTATTTATGTCAAAAATCTCGGAAAGATTTTGCGACAAATCTTTCAGCGAAACGCCTGCGGCAAGGGATTTAGAAATTTCTGCAAGCAGTTCGTCTTGGCTAAAACTTTTTTCGTCTTTTGCTGCTTTTTCGACAATTATCACAAATTCGCCGCGCAATTTTTGTGGATTTTCTGCAAAAAATTTTAGCAAGTTTTCAACTTCATCGCTGCAGATTTCTTCGTGAATTTTGGTTAGCTCGCGAGCCGCACAGCACAAGCGATTTCCTAGATTTTCTTTGATCAATTCTAGGCTTTCAACCACGCGATTTGGTGCTTCAAAAAAAGCAAAAGTAAAATTTTTTGGCAGCGATTTTAGCAGCTTCTTTTTCTGAATTTCTGAAGTCGGTAAAAAGCCAAGAAACAAAAAATTATCACAAGCAATTCCCGAAGCGCAAAGCGCTGAAGTCAATGAAGACGGACCTGGAAGTGGTATTACTTTTTGGTTAAACTTACGCAAAAAACTCACCAATTTATAGCCGGGATCAGAAATTAGTGGCGTTCCAGCGTCTGACACCAAAGCAAGCGATTGGCCGCTGCACAAAATTTCGAGAGCTTTTTTGCGCATTTTTTCGTCGCTATGATCATTATAGATCAGTAGTTTTTTTTCTTTGATTTCATAGGCAGAAAGCAGTCGCATCGAAACACGACTGTCTTCGCAGACAATAAAATCAACGTTTTGCAGAATTTGCAGCGCGCGCAATGAAATATCGGCTAAATTTCCAATTGGTGTTGCCACCACGTAAAGCGCGTTTTCGGGCTTTAATGCTTGAATTTTTTGCAGGTAATTTTGCATAGTTTTTTGACGTCCTTTTGAAGAGGAAAATTAATGGAAATTTTATGAAAAAAATCTGGCTGCTTTTAGTGTTGGCGCTTTTTGGCTGTCAATCGCTAACCAAAATCACCGCTTCAAAACCTGAAGTAGATTTATTACAAAATCCCGAACAACAAGCTACCACTATTCTTGATTCGCGCGATTTGCAGACGAACAAATTTAGCGAGAAAAAAGTCCGCGTTGCAGTTTTCGTTCCAACCTCAGGAAAGAACAAAGAGCTGGGTTTAAGCCTATTTAACGCCGCAACTTTGTCGCTGTTTGATAATGATAAAAATCACAATATCGAGCTAGTTCTAATCGATTCTAAAGACACGCCAGAAGAAGCTCAGAAGGCTTTCCAAGAAGTCATTAAAAGCGATATAAAAGTGGTGATTGGCCCTGTATTTAGCACCTCTGTTGAAGCAATTGAAAAAGACGCTAAACGCAACGACATCGCAGTAATTTCCTTTTCCAACAACCAAAAACTTTCTAATAAAATCAACGATGATGGCGGAATTTTCATCGCCGGAATGTTGCCAGAAGCACAAGTCGATAAAATCGTTTCTTACGCCATGTCGCGCGGCAAATTCACTTTCTCAATCATCGCGCCAAGCAACCAATATGGCAAAGCGATGAGCGACATTTTCAAACAAATTGTGCGCGACCGCGACGGAAAATTTGTCACTTCTGAGTTTTACAACACCAATGGTCGCGACCTCGATAAAGTTGTCACCAACGCCATCAACGCCTTCGTCATTCCAGATCGCCTCACCGAAGGCCGTAATAAAAAACTTAAAAAAGACACAATAATTTCTGAGTCAGACCGCACCTACTCGCAAGTGATTATGATTCCTGAATCAGGCAAAGCTTTGTCAAAAATTGTTGCATCGATCAACAAACAAAACACCGAAGAAAGAAACTTCCAAATCGTTGGCACAAGCAACTGGGACGATGTTTCAACTTTTAACGACCGCAACCTTTTTGGTGCTTGGTTTGCCGCACCAGAAGGCGAGAAATTCCGCGAATTCGAAAAAAGATTTTACCAAACTTACGACAAATTTCCGCCACGCATTACTTCAATTTCTTACGACGCAGTTAAAGCCATCGCCAAGCTAGTTGAGCTCAAGCAAGAGCAGGTTCCAACTGTCGAAGATTTTGTTAATTATCGCAACCTTGCCACAAACGGATTTGAAGGAATTGACGGCGTTTTCCGCTTTTTACCAAATGGCTTAGTGCAGCGTAATTTGGCGGTTTTGCAGGTTGCCAATGGCCGATTTGACGTGATTGAAAAACCAAATGAGAAGTTTTTGAAATACTAAAACTCTTCCAATCTCAGCATCTCTTCAAAGCTTGGTCTTTTGCGAATCACTTTGAACTTATCGCCATCGACCAAAACTTCTGGAATCAAAGGGCGGCAATTATATTCGTTAGACATCGACGAACCATAGGCACCAGCGCTTGCAAAGGCTAACACATCACCTGGCTGCAAATTGGAAATTTCACGATTCTTCGCCAAAATATCAGTGCTTTCGCAAACCGGTCCAACCAATTCATAGAGCTGTTTCTCGCCTGATTTTTTTACCGCTGGAAAAATTTCATGGTAAGATCCGTAAAGCCCCGGACGCATCAAATCATTCATTGCAGCATCAATTATGGCGAAATTTTTCTCGCCGCTTTCTTTCAAGAAAATCACTTCCGTTGCAAGCAGCCCAGCGCTTCCAACAATCGCCCTGCCCGGCGCGATAGTGATTTTTACATTTAAATCTTTCGTCAAATCTTTGATCAGAGCCGCATAATCATTGATTAGAAGCGTTGTTTCGTCTTTGTATAAAATGCCAATTCCGCCGCCAAAATCGAGTGCAGAAATTTTGTGACCTTGCGCACGCAGCTTCAAACAAAGAGCGCGCAGCTTAGTGAAAGCTGCCTCAAAAGGTTCAATTGTGGTAATTTGCGAGCCAATATGCATAGCAATTCCATAAACCTCTAGGCCCGGAAGCTTTGCTGCTTTTGCGTAAATCTCTTCTGCTAAATCGATATCGACACCAAATTTATCGCCTTTGCGGCCGGTGGAAATTTTGTCGTGAGTTTTGGCATCAACATTTGGATTAACCCGCAGCGAAAATTTTGCTTTCTTGTTCAAGCCTACAGCCACTTCGCTTAACAAAAACATTTCGGCGGTTGACTCAACCGAAAATTCCTCAACGCCATTTTGCAAAGCATAAGAAATTTCCTGACGCGTTTTGCCAACTCCTGCAAAAACAATTTTTTGCGGATTAATTCCGGCTTTAATTGCGCGAAAAACTTCACCAGCTGAAACCGCGTCAATTCCAGCTCCAAGCCCAGCCAAAACCTTTACCAAGTGAATGTTAAAATTGGCTTTAATTGCATAGCAAACTTTGAAATCGCTGATTTTTTGCGCCGCAAAAGCCTCAACAAATGACGAAAAATTTTCGGCGAGAGTTTTCTTGGAATAGCAGTAAAATGGTGTTCCAACAGCTTTAGCAATTTCTGCAAGCGCAACATTTTCGACAAAAATTTCGTCGTGATTTTTGACCTGACGGTAAGAGAGATATTTCATGGATAGAATAAATTTAACCTTGTCGTACTTACTAACTAAACCCGTCATCCTTGACGCATTAGCGTCGAGGATCTCGTGAGTTCTGCAGCTAAACTCACGAGATCCTCGAAGCCTTTGGCTTCAAGGATGACGGGTTTAGTTAGTAAACATGACAAAGTCGGAACAATTGGTGTCTGCTTTATTTTTTTTACTTTGAGCAAAAGCAAGCTAACGCTTCGAAAATTGCTCATAAGCCGCAAGCAGCCTGGTTTTATCAACCTTTGTGTAGCGCTGCGTCGTCGACAAACCTTCGTGACCCAGAAGCTGCTGGATGCTGCGTAAATCGCCGCCGGCCTCAAGTAAGTGTGTTGCAAAAGAATGGCGAAAGGCATGCGGCGTCACGCTATCTTGCAGATTTAAGTTTTTTCGAACATTTGCCACCAGGCCGCTAAAATCACGGCGGGTCAGCGTTTTTCCATGCGTATTTAGAAAAATCGGCGTATCAAAATTTAGTGGAAAAGGCACGCAGCGTAAATAGTTAGAAATTTTAGTCAAAACCAGCGGCATTAAAGGCACAATGCGTTGTTTTTTACCTTTGCCACTCACCACCAAATTTTGTGAATTTTCTAAACTTTTCTTGGAAACACTCAAAGCCTCAGAAATACGCAAGCCGCAGCCATAAATCAAAGTCAGCAGCGCCACATCACGACGTTTTTTCCACTCAATTTTGTGAATTTTTTCAATCTCGGCAAAAATCTTTCTGATGTCGATTTGATCTATTGAACGCGGCAGAGGCTTAGAAATCTTTGGTGTCTTCAGCTTTTCAACTTCGCGGTTTTTTAAAAAATTATTACGATTGCAGTAACGAAAAAAAGACCGCAAAGCAGCCAAAGCTCTGGCATTAGAGGCATTGCTGTGAGAACTTTCCACCCGATTTGCTAGCCATTTACGAAAATCGTGAATACTGAGCTTTTCAAGCTCGAAAAGGCGCAAGGCTCTGTTTTGCTGACTAAAGATGAAATCAAAGAAATAGAAAATATCGATACGATAAGACTCAAAAGTGTTCTTGGAATATTTTTTCTCGACCTCTAAAAAACGCAAAAATTTCTCAAGCAATTCCAGCACTTCGCTGCTGCATTTATCCTTTATTTCCAGGGCTCCACTCATATGAAGAAAAAATTCTTACTAATTATTTTTGCGCTGATTTTTTTAGCAGAAAATTCTTTCGCCAAATCAACTTTTGACGCAGAAAATTTTCAACGCTCTGGCAGAAAATCTCCAGGTGAAAGTCGCAAAATTGCTGCAATCGAAAACTGGAACAGCGCTGAAGGCTTACACAGATTCAATCAAAGCAGTTTCAAAGAAGATTTCTATCAACTGGTAAATTTCTACCAAGCACAAATCAATCCGCTTTATTGCGCGGTTGCAACCGGCACAATGCTGCTCAACTCGTTGCAATATGAGAAAATTTCCAGCCAAAAAATTTCGGAAGTTTCCACACCAAATGGCGAGATCATTCCTTTCGGTCTCTACACGCAGCAAAGTTTTTTAAACGAAAAAACTGACAAAATAAAAAGACGCGAGGTCGTTGAATATAAAGAAAGAAACTTTGATGAAAAATATGATCCCGGCCTTGCCCTTGGCGACTTCGCAGCAATTTTAGAAAAAGTTTACCGCCTACAAACCGACGTCTTTTACATCACCGAAAACAATAAACGCGGTCTTGAACGCTTCCGCCAAAATTTGCGCGATGTTTTGAACGATCATGAAAGTTTTATCGTCGTAAATTTTGATGGAAAAATTATTGGTCAAAAAACTAACGGCCACATCTCGCCGCTTGCCGCCTATGACGAGAAGACTGATTCTGTTTTAGTTCTCGACACCGCTTTGCACAAAAATCAGTGGTATTTCGTATCAATTGAAAAACTTTTTGCCGCAATGAACAGCAAAGATGGCAATAACTTCCGCGGTTACGTAATTGTTAGCAGATAATGTTTATCGCACTTCGCAACCACACAACTTTTTCACTTTGCAAAGGTGCCATCAAAATTCCTGATTTGATTGAAGCCGCCAAAGCAGCTAAAATGCCAGCTCTTGGCATTTGCGACAGTCAAAATCTTTTTGCTGCTCTTGAATTTTCTTCTGCCTGCAAAAAGGCTGGAATTCAGCCAATCCTGGGCTGCGAGATGTTTTTGAAATTGCCCGACGATCAAAATCGCAAAAATCTTTCCAATCTCGATATCGAAAATTCTTTGGTAAAATTGCCGCTAATTGCGCGAAACAATGAAGGCTACGAGAACTTGATGTATCTGGTCTCGCACAGCTTTCTTTATCGCCAAAGTGGAATTTCGCCGCATATTGATTTTGAACTGCTTAAAAAAAATTCCGCTGGATTGATTGCTTTGTCAGGAGGTGCTTCAGGCTTTGTTGGCAAGCTTCTTGCTGAATCTCAGGAAAAAAAGTTAGAAGAATTTTTGACCCAATTTTTGGAAATTTTTCCACAAAATTTTTACATCGAAATTTCTCGAACTGGCGATGAAAAAGAAAAAAATCTCGAAGAAAAATTTATTGAACTAGCCTTCAAAAAGGCTCTGCCGCTGCTTGCAACCAATGATGTTTATTTTCTCAAAGCCGAAATGCATGAAGCGCAACACATTCTAAATTGCATCGGCGAAGGACGAGTTTTGGGCGAAGTTGCAGGAAAAGAAAAAGTTTCGCCGCAACAATTTTTCCAAAGCATGGATGCCATGGAAACGCTATTTAGCGACATTCCCGAGGCAATTGAAAACACGGTGCAGCTAGCAAAAAAATGTCACAGCATGGCTTTTGAGCGACCGCCAACCTTGCCAAAATTCAGCAACGAAATTGGTTTTGATGAAGCGCAAGAATTACGTAAACAATCTGCAGAAGGCCTGAATCTAAGGCTTGAGCACAAATTCAAAATCGAAGAAACTTCAGCAGAAGCACAAGAAAAAATCCGCCAGGAATACTTTGCACGCCTTGATTTTGAGTTGTCAGTGATCATCAAAATGAATTTCTCTGGATATTTTTTGATCGTATCTGACTTCATTAAATGGGCAAAAAATCATGAAATTCCAGTTGGCCCGGGAAGAGGCTCTGGTGCTGGTTCTGCAGTTGCTTGGTCTTTGCAAATTACCGACCTTGATCCAATTCGTTTTGGCCTGCTTTTTGAAAGATTTCTCAATCCAGATCGCGTTTCGATGCCCGATTTTGATATCGATTTTTGTCAATCACGCCGCGACGAGGTAATTGATTATGTGCAGAAAAAATATGGCAAAGATTACGTCGCCCAAATCATCACCTTCGGAAAACTACAAGCGCGCGCCGTACTCAAAGACGTGGGCCGCGTGCTGCAAATGCCTTACAATCAAGTTGATCGTATCTGCAAATTGATTCCATTTAACGCCATCGAAGCCGTCACGCTTGAGAAGGCAATTGAGATGGACAAAGACTTGCAAAAAGCCATTCAAGAAGACGCGCAGGTCAATAAATTGGTCGATATCGCGTTGAAACTTGAGGGCCTCAACCGCCACGCCTCAACGCACGCGGCTGGTGTGGTGATTGGTGATAAACCGCTGCATAAAATCTGCGCGCTTTACAATGACGAAGGTTCAGAAATGTCAGCAGTTGGCTATTCAATGAAATATGCCGAAGCCGCCGGGCTGGTAAAGTTTGACTTCCTTGGTCTTAAAACGCTGACGACAATTTTTGAAACAGTGAAGATGGTTGAAAAAATTCGCGGCATAAAAATCGATATTTCTTCAATCAAACTTGATGACGCAAAAACCTTCAAAATGCTGGCTTCCGGCGACTCTATTGGCGTTTTTCAAATTGAATCTTCGGGCATGCGTTCTGTTCTTCGTCAAATGAAGGCCGATAAAATTGAAGACATTATTGCGCTCATTTCGCTCTACCGCCCAGGACCGATGGACAACATTCCAACTTACATTCGTCGCAAACATGGGCAGGAAAAAATCGATTACCCTCACCCGCTGCTTGAAACCACGCTCAAAGAAACTTACGGCGTAATTGTTTATCAAGAACAAGTGATGGAAATCGCTCGCGTTTTAGCGGGCTACAGCCTTGGTGGCGCTGATTTATTGCGTCGCGCCATGGGTAAAAAAATCAAAGAGGAAATGGATCAACAACGCGCAATTTTTGTTGCCGGCGCAACAAAAAATGGCGTAAGTCAAAAGCAAGCAGGCGAAATTTTTGATCTGGTTGATAAGTTCGCCGGCTATGGATTTAACAAGTCGCACGCCGCTGCTTACGCCTTAATCTCTTACCAAACCGCTTACTTAAAAGCGCACTTTTTGCCAGAATTTTTAACTGCTTCAATAAACCTTGAAGGTGATAATAATGACAAAATTAACATCTTCTTACAGCTTGCCAAAAGCCATGGCATTCCTGTGTTGCCACCTGATTTGAATAAAAGCGAAGCGGCGTTTTGTATCGAGAGAATTTGATGAAAAACGACGCAACTCCCAACCTCGTCATCCTTGAATTGCGCAGCAATTCAAGGATCTTGTGCGTTTTAACTTCGAAGCTAAACAAAACGAGATCCTCGGCCCTTCAGGCCAAAGACGACGGGTATTTGGAGAGAATCTGATGAAAAACGACGCAAAGATTAAAGATAATTTAACCGCGCTGCTGCAAGCAATAACTGGCAACGAAGCCTTGCAAACAGAGTTTCGAAGCGATGTCGAAAATAATTTTTTCTCACTTAATTCGAACTTAATTTCTGCAGAAGAAAAAGTTGTATTGCCTGAAATTTTAGGTGGTGAAGAAGTTTTTATTAAATCTCACCGCGCCTCTGCTGATCTGGCTGCGTGCTATTTACTTTTTCACCAAAAAAATCTTCATCCAAAAAAATCTTCAAGCGAAGAGCAAAAATTTTTCGACGAGTTCGAAAAAGCGCGCCTGCTTTGCAAGGTGAAAGAAGTTTATTTTGGCGCTGCAAAAAACATTTTAGATAAAATTGAAAGAGACCTTGAAGCCAGCAATAGCAACCTTTCGCTGCTGTTAATCAAAAAAGTTTTTGCAGATTTTTCTTTGCTGAAAACAGATTTTTTTTCGCAAGAACTCAGTAAAAAAATCAGCAAGAATCTGCTTAAAAAAATTCATGATTTAAGTAAAAAACTCGATGACCAAAAATCTTTTGCAGAGTCTGTTGAAGAGGTTTTAGAGCTTCTTAAAAACGAGGAAGAAGCGCAAGAAAAAGAGTCGCAAAAAGAGAAGAAAGATCAGGCGAATAAACCGCAAAATGATCTAGAAAACTTTGGCGCCGAAGGTTCGCAAACCAGCGAAAATCAAGACTTTGCAAGCAAAGAAGAAGAGGAAAATTCTGAGAAAGAAATTCCGCAGGAAGAGCAAAAACAGCAAAAAATTTCCGAGGGAGAGTTCAGCGAAAAAGACAGTGCAAAGCTTGATTTACAAGAGGTAAGCGAAAAAGAAAAAATCGAATTCAAAAAAGCTTACAAAGTTTACAGCAGTAAATTTGATGAAATTGTTTTTCCGCAAAAATTAATTGCCAAAAACGAGCTTGAAAACCTGCGCGATCAGCTTGATTTAAAGCTAGGCAAGCTTTCTGGTATTTCCAAAAAAATGACTTTGCAGCTCAAAAAAAAGCTGCTTTCCAAACAAAATTCTTTTCTGGAATTCGACTCGTCACAAGGAGTTTTAGACCGCAAAAAAATCAGCCGAATCATCACCAACCCTTTGTCTGACGACATTTGGGTCACTTCCAAAAATCACGAATATCAAAATACAGTTTTAACAATTTTACTCGATAATTCAGGCTCAATGCGCGGCAATCCTATTGTCATGAGCGCAATGGCCTGCGAAATTATTGCAAAAATTTTGGAAAAATTTCGCGTCAAAACTGAGATCATTGGTTTTACTACTGCCGACTGGAAAGGCGGCCGCGTTCGTAAATTGTGGGAACTTAACGGAAAAATAAAAAATCCCGGTCGCTTAAACGAGCTGCGTCACATCATCTACAAACATTTCAGTCAAAATTTTAAGCAGGCGAAAGTGAATTTGGGATTGATGTTGAAGGAAGGAATCTTGAAAGAAAATATCGACGGCGAAGCCCTGCTCTTTGCTCGTGGACGTTTGATGCAACAAAGCGAAAAGCGAAAAATTCTGTTGGTAATTTCTGACGGAACGCCGGTTGATGACTCAACTTTAAGCACAAATGACGGCGATATTTTGCCCGATCATTTGCATTTCGTGATTAACAAAATCGAGAAACAGTCAAAAATCGAAGTGGTTGGAATCGGCATCGGCCATGAGATTGGAGACTTTTATCGAAACTCGATTTCGATAAAAAATCTCGATGAGCTTGGTGATGCAATGATTAAAAAAATTGTGAATCTGCTGTAACACTGGGAATATCGCTGGGCGGAGTTTGTAACTCCGCCCACAGGTTCATGCAAAAATATCAGCGTTCTTGGCAACTTTGGCATGAACGTTTCGGGCGGGGTTGCAAACCCCGCCCGAGCCTCCGGACCCCGCAACAAGTGCGGGACAACAAACTGGGAAAACTTCAAGCCACGTAAAAAACCAATAAAATGGACTACAAAGTAAAATTAAAACAAATCGCCGAGTCTTGCGTTCTAACCAAAGTACCAGCCGACGCGCAAGGTTTCCTCGCTGCAGAAATTTCAAAAAATTTCTCAAGCAGCGACGTCATTTTCATCGCCGAAAATGACGCGCAAATTGAAGCGATTTACAAACAGCTGAATTTCTTTTCATGTGAACGCGAAATCTTGATTTTTAATGCTTGGGACTGCCTTGCTTATGACCGCGCTTCGCCAAAACCTGCGATTCTTGCCAGCCGCATCAAGGCACTTTACCGCCTCTCCTCACGCAAAAGCGGCGAGAAATTTTTCGTTATCACTTCCGTTGGTGCGCTGTTGCAAAAGACCATACAGCCAACACAAATCAATAATCTTGGTCTCTATTTACAGGTTGGAAGTAAGGCCTCATTAGCGCAAATTTCTGAATTTTTAGTTGCCAAAGGGTATATCCGCGAAGCTTGCGCCAACAATGTTGGCGAGTTTGCGGTGCGTGGTGGAATTATCGATATTGTTATGCAGCAAGCGGCAGATTTGGTTGGCTATCGTCTCGATTTTTTTGGTGATGAAGTTGAGTCGATAAAAATTTTCGATCCCGTCACACAAATCACGCAAGAAGCGCTGCGCCAAATTGAAATTTTGCCAGCGAGCGAAGTTTTGCTTGGCGCAAAAACTATCGAAAATTTCCGCCAAAAATATCGCGCCATGTTTGGTGCAGCAATTGATGATCAGCTCTATGGCGCCATTTCCGAAGGACGCTCTTATCAAGGAATGGAACATTGGCTGCCGCTTTTTTACCAAGAAAGTTTGGTCAGTTTTTTGGATTATTTGCAAAAACCAGCAGCATTTTTTGGCGAAGAAATTTTTTTGCTGGCACAAAAAAGGTGGGAATTAACCAAAGAATACTATCAGTCTCGAGTCGCTGAAATGAAGCATTCGCAAGATTTAATTTATAATCCAATTGCTCCTGATTTGCTCTATTTTTCTGCGGAAGAGTTAAGGCAAAATCTTGAAAAAATTACCACAATTGAATTCAAAAAATTCGACTATTCCAACGTAAATTGCCGCATCATTGATCTTGAGCTAAAGCCAGTTCCAGACTTTGCCCTTGCTGGCCGCACCAATCAAAAAGATCCAATTGAGTTGATGAAAGACTTCGTCGCCTCACTTGAGAAAAAACCAAAACTTGCTTTCGCTTGCCTGTCACAAAGCTTTATGGAACGCATCTTGCGCATCTTTTTTGATTATGGCGTTCCATCAGTTGAAATAAAAAATTTCAACGATTTGCCAGGTGTAACCCGTGGCAAAGCCGCTCTTTTTGTGCTTCCATGTCACTTTGGATTTTATTCAACCGACTTCATTTTAGTTGGCGAGCAAGCGCTTTTTGGTGAAAAAGTTATCCGCAAAAAAACCAACAAAGCCGCCGCGCAGCGCTTGATTGAAGAAGGTTTGGCAATTGCTCTTGGCGAACTTGTTGTGCACCGCGATCACGGAATTGGCAGGTTTGAAGGCATCACACCAGTTTCTGCAGGCGGCATAAAAACCGAGATGTTGAAAATTGCTTATGGTGGAAATGAAACGCTTTTTGTTCCTGTTGATGACATCAATTTAATCTCACGCTACGGCGCTGATAATCCGCTGATTCAGCTTGATCGACTTGGTGTTGCAGCGTGGAAAAATCGTCGCGAAAAAGTTCGCAAAAGAATTAAAGTTGCCGCCGAAGAACTGTTAAAAATCGCCGCGGCACGCCATTTAAAAAAAGCACCAATTTGTATTCCCGAACAACATTTTTACGACGAATTTAAATCAAGTTTTGGCTTCGTTGAAACCGACGATCAGCAGCAAGCAATTTTGGAAGTTGAAGAAGATTTGCAAAAAGGCTCACCAATGGATCGCCTGGTTTGCGGCGATGTTGGCTTTGGAAAAACTGAGGTCGCAATGCGTGCAGCGGCTTGCGTGGTTGGAAGTGGCGAGAAACATCAAATCGCCATCATCACGCCAACAACACTTTTGGCGCGGCAACACTACAAAAATTTCACCACACGCTTTGCCGGAAGTGGCATAAAAATTGCACCACTTTCACGTTTAGTTTCAGCGTCTGACGCAAAAAAAATACGCGAAGACATTGAATCAGGAGAAGTGCAAATCGTCATTGGAACACACGCGCTGCTGCAAAAAAGCGTAAAATTTAAAAACCTAACTTTGGCGATAATTGACGAAGAGCAACATTTCGGTGTCGCCCAAAAAGAGCGACTCAAAGAGCTGAGAAACGAAGTTCACATTCTCACGCTTTCTGCAACACCAATTCCGCGTACGCTGCAAATGTCGCTAACCGGCGTGAAAGATTTGAGTTTGATTTCAACGCCGCCTTTGGATCGTTTGGCAGTTCGAAATTTCGTTATGCCTTACGATTCGGTGATTGTTCGCGAAGCCGTGATGCGCGAATATAATCGCTCTGGCCGCATCTTTTTTGTGGTGCCGCGCATTCGCGATATTGAGGAAATGGAACCGCGCCTAAAAATTTTATTGCCTGAAATTAAAATCACTCATGCACACGGCCAAATGACGCCAACGCAGCTTGATTCAATTATGAATGATTTTGTTGATGGCAAAATCGACATGCTGCTTTCAACAACGATTATTGAATCGGGCATCGATATCACGCAGGCCAACACGATGATTATTTACAAAGCGGAAATGTTTGGTCTGTCACAACTCTATCAACTGCGTGGACGCGTTGGCCGCGGCAAGCTTCGCGGTTATTGCTATCTGATGCTTGATGCGCGCAAAAAACCGGCGAAGGAAGTTATGCAAAAACTTGAAGTGATGCAAAATCTCGATTCACTTGGCGTTGGATTTAGTGTCGCTTCGCACGACATGGATATTCGCGGCAGCGGCAATTTGCTTGGCGACGAGCAATCAGGACATGTTCGTGAAACTGGTGTAGAGCTTTACCAGCAGATGCTGCTTGAGACCATCGAAAGCTTAAAAAACAATAATGTCATGCTGAGCCTGTCGAAGCATGATGCCCAAAAAGACATCCTTCGACAAGCTCAGGATGACGCGGTGATTGATTTTTCAATAACGGTGAAACTCGGAATTTCGCTGCTGATTCCTGAAGAATACATGGCTGACTTGGCGCTGCGCATGAGCTTCTACAAAAAAATCGCCGCGATAAAAAATGACGAAGAACAAGAAAATTTAAGCAACGAATTGGTCGATCGCTTCGGAAAAATTCCGCAAGAAATTAAAAATTTGATGGAAGTTTCCAAACTAAAAGCAGCTTGCGCGAAACTTAGAATCGAGCGGCTTGAAGTCAGCTCCAGCGGAATTACAATTGGCTTTTTTGAAAATAAATTTGGCGCACCTGAAAAATTGATGCAGATGATTTTTAGCAGCAAAAACCAAATCAAACTTTTGCCAAATCAGCGTGTTGTTTTTATTAACAGCGCCGCGCAAATGCAGGTAGAACAAAAACTTGCCGCTTGTTATGCGACAATCCACAAACTTGAAAAACTCCTTGCCAATGGCTGATCCAAAGCAGTTCCAATCAATTTTAGGAAAAAGTTTTTTTGGCGATGAAACGCTGCCAAAGCCAAGCACTTACGAAAAGAAAGACGAAGAAAGCGATCAGCGTTTTGTGAAAAAAGACGAGAAAAAAACTGAGAAAAAAGAAGAAGTTGACGAAGTAATTGAGGCTCTACGCCAAAGCGGCGTGCGCCCCGAAGGATATCAACAACGAAATTTGGATAATGAAACCGGAGGACTTGAAGCCGAAGAACGCAAGGAAATTTCGAGCAAAGATTTTTGGGATGAAAGATCTGAGGAAGTTGATAAAATGGGCTCGGTAAATGCTTTCCAAAAATCGAGTATTAAGGCGATGATCTGGAGATATAAAAAGCAGAAGCTTGAGGCAAAAAAGATGGGAAAAGAAGCGGCGGCAGCTGCGGCAACAATGGTAAAAAAAGGGAAAGGACAACAGCAAGGCCAAGATGGACAAGGCTTAGGACAACAAACTACTTATTCACAAAAACTCCGCAATTTGCGCCAAGATCGCGACCACGAGGCCTTTGGATCGATGGGAGTTTCTAATGCGATGTTTTTGCAGGATACTCCAAATCAACGTGGCGGCGGAAGGTCGCTCTAGATGATCTATTGAGCGCTGGGCGAAGTTTGTAACTCCGCCCACTTGTTCATGCAATTTTAAGGGCATGAAAGAGTGGGCGCGGTTGCAAACCACGCCTTGCACCGAGAATAATTTAACACAAAATTATGACCTTCGCACAAACACCCGCAACTCCCTACTACGCCGTAATCTTCACCTCAACTCGCAAAGACGACGATAAAAACTACGGAAAAATGTCCAAAAAAATGGTTGCCCTGGCGCAACAGCAAGACGGATTTTTGGGTTTAGAATCAGCACGCGAAGAAGTTGGAATCACGGTTTCTTATTGGCGCGATTTGGAATCGATAAAGAAGTGGAAGGGAAATTCGGCGCATCTTTTTGCGCAACAGCAGGGGAAAGAAAAATGGTATGAAGGATACCGCGTCAGGATTTGTAAGGTGGAGCGGGAGTATGGGTTTAATTAGAAATTATCGTGATCCTTGAATTGCCTAGCGCTGGGCGTGGTTTGCAACCGCGCCCACATGTTCATGCAATCACGCGGTAACTTTTGCATGAACGTTTCGGCGGAGTTGCAAACTCCGCCAAGCGCTTAACCGAGTGCTCCAAGAATTAACCAACTAATTTCCTCACCAACCCAACAATCGAATCCGCACCAAGCCCAGCCTCAATTTGCATGGCAGCTTGGGAATTATGTTCGATGAATTCATCCTTCATCACCATTGAACGGAATTTGCATTTGCCATCATCAAGCAAAGCTTCCTCATGCAGGAATTGCGC
This sequence comes from Rickettsiales bacterium, assembly GCA_044360285.1. GTDB lineage: Bacteria > Pseudomonadota > Alphaproteobacteria > Rickettsiales > UBA1997 > UBA2645. The sequence goes on along the minus strand of JBIKKP010000006.1, from coordinate 15,939 downwards.
TACAGCCGAGCCAAATCCACCCATTGCACCCTCTTCTATTGTAATTAAGAGCTCGTGAGATTTCACCAATTCACGCAATTTATTTTGATCGAAAGGTTTGGCAAAACGCGCATCGATAAGAGTGATTTTTAAACCAATTTCACTTTCTAAAATTTCTGCAGCTTTTTTAGCGTTTTCTAAAATCGTTCCAAGTGCAACAACAGCAACTCTAGAGCCAAGCTGAACCTCACGACTTTTTCCAATTACTAAAATTTCATCATCAGCAAAATCTATTTCCACATTTGCCTCACCGCGTGGAAAACGAAAAGCTGACGGAGAGTTGTTAATGTTGTTCGCAGTATTGATTGCTTTAACCAATTCTTGTCCATCGGAAGGCGCCATCAAAATGAATCCGGGCAAATTTATCAGATAAGCAATGTCGAACGAACCCGCGTGTGTTGAGCCGTCAGCGCCAACAAATCCTGCGCGATCAATTGCAAAACGAACCGGTAATTTTTGGATCGCTACATCATGCACAACTTGATCGTAAGCACGTTGTAAGAAAGTTGAGTAAATCGTTGCATATGGCTTTAAACCTTCAGTGGCAAGGCCAGCGGCAAATGTCACTGCGTGTTGCTCGGCAATTCCAACGTCAAAAATTCTTTTTGGATGATCTTTAGCAAAAACATCAAGCCCAGTTCCACCAGGCATTGCGGCGGTTATTGCCAAAATCTTTTCATCTTTTTTTGCCAGCTCAGACAAACGTTTTCCAAACACCCGCGAATAGCTTGGATGAAGGCTTGCCAACTTTTGTTGCTCACCAGTTTCTGGATCAAATTTTGCCACCGCATGCAACTTATCTGAACTTTGCATAACATCGTTGAAGCCGCGCCCCTTCTCAGTTACAACATGAATGAGAATTGGATCGGTGGAATGATCATCGCGAATGTTTTGCAAAATTGGCACCAAAACATCGAGATTATGGCCATCAATTGGGCCGACATAATAAAATCCAAGCTCTTCAAAGATATTTCCGCCCATCCACCATTCTTTTGTGGCCTTCTCAAGCTTACGCGGGAAATGCGCCAAAGCATCTGGCAATTTCTCAGTAATTTTTTTGGCAACATCGCGAATTTTTAAATAAGATTTCGATGAAGCGACGCGTGAAAGATAATGCGACATTGCGCCAGTTGGCGGCGCAATTGACATATCGTTGTCGTTTAAAATCACGATCAAACGGTTGTCGCAGAAAAATTCATCTTCAAGCGCACCCGCATTATTCATAGCCTCAAAAGCCATTCCAGCCGACATTGCGCCATCGCCAATTACGGCAATTACGTGTGATTTTTCTTTTTTAAATTTTTTTGCAACCGACATGCCAAGCGCTGCCGAGATAGAGGTAGAACTGTGCCCCGCTCCAAAAGCATCATACTTACTTTCGCTTCTTTTGGCAAAACCAGAAAGTCCGCCGGGCTGTCGAATGCTGCGAATTCTGTCACGGCGACCGGTAAGAATTTTATGTGGATAGGCTTGGTGACCAACATCCCAAATTAATTTGTCGTGCGGCGTGTCAAAAACATAGTGCAGCGCGCAAGTCAGCTCAATGACACCAAGACCCGCGCCAAGGTGTCCGCCGGTTTTTGAAACGGCGTCGATTGTTTCAAAACGCAGCTCATCGGCAACTTGTTTGATTTGCTCTAGTGAAAAATTTTTCAGGTCGGATGGAAAATTTACCAAGTCAAGCAAAGGAGTTTTGGTCATTTAGATTATTGGTTTTAACGTTTTTTGAAATTTTATCTGCAGTTGTGGCGCTTACTCTTGCGCGGCTTGCCAACTGTTAAAGTTCGATTGCTAAATGTGAAATGCTAAATTCCAATTTTTTAAAAAATCTGCACTTTCCGCGCGAAATTTGGCTGATTTTGCTAAGTATTTTTCTTTTTGCTGCAGCTTATGGAATCAACATGGTGTGCTTTCCAAGCGTTTTGATGGCAAATGGAGTTGACGCAAAAAGAATTGGCCTGGCTTTTGCTATCGACATTTCCGGTGGAATTTTAATGTCGTTTTTTTTGAGCAAATTTGTCGCTAATTTTGGAATTTTGCGCTCGCTAAAAATCTCGGCTTTTACCTACAGCGCAGCGATTTTGCTTATTTATTTCTACCAAAGTTTTTACCTCTGGCTTGGCTTTGCTTTAGTGATGGGTGCAATTTGGTTTGCCTATGTCATCACGCGCCAGTCTTGGCTTAACATGCTTAGCGACAGAAAAAATCGTAGCGTAATTTTGGGATTTTTCAGCCTAGCAATTTCACTTGGACTGGCCGTTGGGCCAGTAATTGTCAGGTTTTTGGGCGCAACCAACTATCTTTCCTTCATTGTCTCGGCGTTGCTTGTTGCACTTTCAGTATTATGTCTGCAGCCGCTAAAAGAACATAACCAAGTTCAAGTCGAAGCAAAAAAAATTAGCTTACGCGAATTTTTCAAAACCAATCCGCGTTGCTTTTTGGGCAGATTTTTCCTCGATTTTCAAACTTACTTTTTGATGACAGGAAGCGTGCTTTTTGGCCACGAAATTGGCCTAACTCCGGAAGCCTCCGGACTTTTAATCACCGCTTATTTACTGAGCTGCTTCGTAGATGTAATCGCAGGATTTTTACTTAAAAAAACCAGCGCTTACAAACTTATAAATATCGGCTTTTTACTTGGTTTGAGCTGCTTTTTATTGATGATTTTTTTCCACAAATCTTACGCACTTTTGCTGGCGCTTTATTTCTTTTTTGGCGCAGCAATTGCGCTGATTTTTGTCTCGGTTTACAAACTAACCAATGACGATTATCCGGCCAAGAAACTTGTTGCAGCTAATGCTACCTTTCAAATTATCGGCGCACTTGGCTCAATTGCCGGAAGCACAATTGGCGGGCTTTTGATCAACTTTTTTGGTGCAATTGGTTTTCCACTCACCATGGTTTTGAGTTCAATTTTTTACCTAATTTTTTTGGTAGTTTATGAGAAGCGAAAGATTGTAAAAAAAATTTAAATCAAAACTTTGTAAGAACAAAAAAACACTAAACAAACCCAATCCCCTTAAAATGAAATCTGCAGTGAAAAAAATCACCCTCGGTCAATTTTTTACCAAAAACAATTCCTGGCTTGATGAGAATGTTCTTCATTTCATCAAATCAACAAAAGCAGAAATTGCTTTTGATCCATTTGCTGGCGATGGACATCTTTTGAGAGAGGCGCAAAAAATTGGATTTAAAAAAACTATTGGTTTGGACATCGATCCCACCCTTGGCTGGCAGATAAACGACAGCCTGAGGTCAATCCCCAAAGTTGAAAAATCAATCATCATCACCAACCCACCTTATCTGACAAACTACAGCGCTAGAAGAAAAAAAATTTACGAAAAAGTTGGGAATTATTTTGAAAGCTGTGGCTACGATGATCTTTATCAACTAGCTCTTGAGAAATGCTTATCTAATGAGTTTGGAATAATGATAATTCCAGAAACTTTCGTTAATTCTGCTTTTCCAAAAAATCGACTCATCTCTATTAACATCATCGAAAGCGATCTTTTTGATGATACGCAAAACCCTGTCTGCGTTATCTGTTTTGATAATAAAAACAAAAACTACGAAGAGGTAAAAATATACAAGAACGGGGTCGATATTGGTAATTTGCAGCAATATGAAAAGATGCGAAAAATACCCAGAAGAAATGTCGAAATAAAATTCAATTCAAGCAGCGGCCAAATTGCCTTAAGAGCGGTTGACACAACAAACCCGCAAAAACCAATAGCCTTCATGAAAAAAGAGGAAATTGATTACGATTTATCTTCAATCAAACACAGCTCTCGCTTGATTACACTTATTGAATTAAAGACTGAAAAAAGCGCAATCGACCAAATCATAAAATGCAGCAATCAAATTCTTTTCGATTTCCGCAGAAGCAGCAAAGACGTGCTTTTATCTCCATTCAAAGGCAACAAGAAAAACGGCGAAAGAAGGAGAAGATTGGATTACGCAACCGCAAGGGCAATTCTTGAGTCAGCTTGTGAAGAGGTCGAAAACGATAATTTAAAATTGCTATGATTAACAACCTAGAGCTGTTCGAATTTTGCTTAAAAAACGCTGAACCTATAATTGATGAGAGCTACATAAAAAAGGTTGATTTAATCATTAGCAAAAAAGGTGACCAACCAACATCTTTGATGAGAAAAAACTCTGAGCTTCAAGAGGTAGTTTCGGCGTTTTCTTTTGCGTACAAAAATCAAATTGAAGTTGCTCAGGAAAAGGCTTTAGAAGCTTTGATGACCATTCTAGAAGAGGAAGATATCAACTATTGTGAATTTGTTTCTTTTTGGTCGGTGATGGATATTTCTTACAGCAATTTTGTTTACCTAAATTCTTCAAACAAAAAGCAGGTCATTCAGAAAATTTTAAAAGAATACATCAGATCTAGACATGATTTGTATCTATACCACGGATACTCAGCAACAACTTTGCAAGCTGGAAAATATGCTAAGGCTCACAAAAAAAACGGCTCTCTTGGAGCGCAAAAGATAAAATCGATTTTGGATAGTTTTGGATTTGCAAACGGAAACTTTATCCCACTTCAAGATTTTATTAAAAGCACCCAAAACCTTTATCTTGAATGCGACAAGAAGGGTAAAAAAGTTTTTCTAGAAATGATCAGAAACCAAAAAATTGCTTTTTCCTGGAGCGAAAATTTTCAAGGAAAGCTACCTGATTTTTTGCTAAAAATTGGCGAAGATATTTTTGTTCTGGAGCACAAACACTCTAACGAATCTGGCGGCGGACAAAATAAGCAGATTAGCGAATTGATCTCCTTTATTGAAGAAAGTGAATCTAGCAAAAGTTTTCATTACCTTTCCTTTTTGGACGGCTCGTATTTCAACCTTTTAAACACCAGCAACGGACAAGAAAATAAGCTCTCTAAACAGGCAAAAAACATAAGATCGAATCTAGAGAAAAATCCAAAAAACTACTTTGTAAATACCGCCGGCTTCAAAAAGCTGATACAGAATTTTGTATGACAAAAAGAAAAAAAATCCGTCTTGGAGTTAACATTGATCACGTTGCAACCATTCGCAACGCCAGAGGTGGAGAGCATCCAGACCCAATTTATGCGGCAATTTTGGCGCAAAAATCTGGGGCAAGTGGAATTACAATTCACCTGCGCGAAGACCGTCGCCACATTCGCGATGAAGATTTGAAGCGCCTGAAAAAAGAAATAAAATTGCCGATAAATTTAGAGATGGCGGCAACGCAAGAAATGCTTGAAATTGCGCTTAAAACCAAGCCAAACGCGGTTTGTATTGTACCAGAAAAACGCCGCGAAGTGACAACTGAAGGCGGGCTTGATGTGATAAAAAGTGAGAAAATTTTACGCGAAATGATTGCAAAAATTCACGCCAAAAAAATTCACGTTTCGCTGTTTGTTGATGCTAATGAGAAACAAATCGCCGCGGCAAAAAAAGTTGGCGCTGATATTGTGGAATTGCACACCGGCGAGTTTTGCCACAAAAAAGGTGCAGCAAGAAAAGCGGAATTTCTGAAGATAAAAAAATGCGCGGAAGTTGCTGTGGAACTTGGCCTAGAGTGCCACGCCGGGCATGGATTAAATTATGAAACCGCAGCAATGATTGCTAAAATTCCGCAAATTGTTGAGCTCAATATCGGACACTTCATCATCGGCGAAGCTATATTTGACGGGCTTGCCTTAGTGATTAAGAAAATGAAAAAGGCAATTATAGGCAACTAGCCTTTTACCCTCCCTTTTGCACTACCAGACAGCGGAACCGCCGCACTTGTAGTCATCGCTGAATTGCCTGGTAACGGCATAATTCCATCCGGTATAACTGCCGCAGTTTCTTTTTGCCGCCGACCCAATCCACTTTCTAGCTTCAAACTTTTTTGCAAATCCGCCTGCCTTTCGTCACCCTTCCTTGAAACAGGCTCTCCAACTCTGGTTTCATTATTTTCCACAGAAGAAGGCGAGCCAAAAACATATCTCAAAGCAACTCCCATAAAAACTCCAGAAGCGGTTGCAATCAAAGGATTCACGCCCCCTCTAACAAAAAATACCGCAGAAGTTATTGCAGCAAGAGTCGGTAAAATAAAATCAACAACCCTGTTAAATTTATTACGATTTTGTTGCTCTATCCTTTCTTTTATCTGCTCCAAAGTTTCTCCAGATGTTTTTCTAGTTGGCGACTTGTTTCTTCTCATAAATTAATCAGTTAAAATTAAGCCGCGGTGACAAAATCTTTCATCACAGTTTTTGTGCCACTTTTTTCGAAAGCGATCTCAAGCTTAGGGCCATCAGCATTGATAACTTTTCCATAACCAAATTTTTGGTGAAAAACTCTTTTGCCCAAAAGTCCATCTTCTTGTTTTGGCGTGGACTTTTGGAAAGTTGTTGGCGCTGAAAATGAAGAAAGTTTTGGTGAAGCAAAATTGCTTTGGCGATTGGAAAAGCCGTTAGAGAAACTTCCAAAAGACTTACCTGGATATCCAGCAGAAAAACTTGATTGCGAAATTGAGCTAGAAATTTCTTCCGCCTCAATTTCGCTTTCTGGTAACTCTTTTAAGAAACGCGACGGAGCTTGCATTTGCACGTCGCCAAAGATGTAGCGAGTTTTTGCGTAAGATAAAAATAATTCTTTTTTTGCGCGCGTGATTGCCACATACATTAATCGGCGCTCTTCTTCCAAGCCGTTTCGCTCGTCAACTGAACGCGCGCTTGGAAAAATTCCATCCTCCAGTCCTGGAACAAAAACTACGTCAAATTCCAAACCCTTCGCACCATGCACGGTCATTACGCTCACCGTGTCTTGCAGATTTTTATTATCGTGAACTTCAACAAGAGAAACATATTCCAAGAACTCGGTGATATTGGAAAAATCGGCCAAGCTGTTGATGAATTCGTTAATGTTTTCTAGGCGTCCGGTTGCTTCTAAAGTGTTTTCGCTTTTCCACATTGAGATATAGCCAACCTCCATCAGCAGTGCCCTCGCTAGTTCGGAGAGATTTTCACCATTGCCAATTCGCTGATTAAATCGCTCAATTTGTGAGATTAAATGTTTCAAGGCATCGCGCGCTTTTCCCTTCAGCGAATTTTCGTCGAGCGATTTTTTTATCGCGTTAAAAAATGAAATTCCGTCAAGTTTCGATTTCTCGTAGATGCCTGAAATTGCTGCATCACCCGCTCCGCGCTTTGGAACATTTATGATTCGATTTAGCGCCAAATCATCAGAATTATTTGCACAAATTCTAAGGTATGCGATTGCGTCGCGAATCTCCATACGCTCATAAAATTTCATGCCACCAATGACTTTGTAAGCAATTGCGTTTTGAATGAATGCTTCCTCGAAAGCCCGCGTCTGATAGCCTGCGCGCACCAAAACAGCAATTTCTTTGGCGCCATATTTTTTCATCTCGATGAAATTTCTTATACGAACCGCAACGCTTGCCGCCTCAAGCCTGTCGTCAGAAAAAGTGAAAAGTTTAACTTTGTTGCCCTGCCCTGCATCCGTCCACAGAGTCTTGCCGTGGCGTTCTTTGTTGTTGCAAATCACCGAGTCAGCAGCTTTCAAAATGCGCGAAGTTGAGCGATAATTTTGTTCAAGGCGAATCACTTGCGCGTCTTTAAAATCTTTTTCGAAACGCAAAATGTTGGCGATGTTGGCGCCGCGCCAGCTGTAAATCGATTGGTCGTCATCACCAACACAGCAGATATTTTTATGCACCGCCGCAAGCATCAGCAGCCACTGATATTGCGCGTTGTTAGTGTCTTGATATTCGTCAACCAGCACGTAGCGAAATTTGTCTTGATAGTATGCAAGCACGTCTGGCGCGGCTTTGAAGAGTTCCAAATTCAGCATCAATAAATCGCCGAAATCCGCAGCGTTCATCGATTTTAAGCGCGATTGGTAAATTTGATAAACTTCACGCAGCTTTGGCAAAGCCAAGTCGTCGCCTTTAGCTTCAAGGCTTGAAGCGCTTATCACACGATCTTTGAAACGTGAAATTTTATTGAGATAATTTTTGGTCGGAAACTGCTTGGTGTCGATGTTGAAATCGGCAAGAATTTGTTTGAGCAAACGATTTTGATCATCGTCGTCAATAATTGTAAAATCACTGCGAAGCCCCACTGGCTCTGGATGCCTGCGCAAAATTCGCGCGGCAATTGAGTGAAAAGTTCCCACCCAAATGTTGTTCACCGCATCGCCAATTGTTTCGCCAATACGTTTTTTCATTTCCGCTGCCGCCTTGTTGGTGAAGGTGACAGCAAGGATTTGATAAGGTGAAGCAAGTCCAGAATTTATGATGTGGATGATGCGCGAAGTTAGAACCTTCGTTTTTCCGGTGCCAGCGCCGGCGAGGACTAGTAAGGGTCCGTTCGTTGTTTGTACGGCTTGCTGCTGGGGAGAGTTGAGTGAGTTAAGCATTTTTGGTTTTTGTTATTTTCACTCGATGCTGGGCGGGATTTGCAATCCCGCCCGAAACTTTCATGCATTTTGAAATGGCATGAACGAGTGGGCGAAGTTACAAAATCCGCCCAGCCATCAGAATTTTTCCGGATGGAATGCCTGCACCTCTCGGGCGTTCGACTTGGTAAAAATCGCGCCTTTGATGATTGCATTCATTTGTTCTTTAGAAATCGAAATCGGCGTTTTCATCACGTACCATTTCACGCCTTCCTTGCAAGGCGGAGTAGTGAATGAGCCGTCATAATAAAAAATTTTATCGTCACTTTTAACGATATTTCCAAGGTCAATTTTTCCCTCATTTTTCTTTGATGAAATCAACTCAACAATTTTTTGAAACTCAGAATTTTTTTGGCCGACCTCAAGAAAAATCGCCAAGACCAACCATTGTTCATCTTCACTTTTGTGATAAATTTGCAACTCAAGTGAATGTGGCTTTGAGTCAATCAAGTGCTCGCTTGGATGGTGAAAATGAAATTTGCGCAAGAAGTATTTTTTCTTGCCGCGCAGCAAGATATTTTTGTCTTTGCTGAAAAAATCGAAACTCAAAACATAATCTTCGCGCTGCTTTGCAACGTCAGAATTTTGGTAAGAAAATTTTAAATCGTCGTTGATTTCGAAAGGAAGTTTTACATCGATTGGTGATTGATTATAGCCAATTTTGCAGAATTTAAATTTCTCATCCAAATCGCCCCAAGCCTTTGAAGAATAGCCTTCGGCGTATTTCCATTTTCCTTGGCAAGCGCTTAAAAAAAGTAAAAAAACGAGCGAAAAAGTTTTCATAAAGTAAGTTTAAATTTCTCAATTCTATCAAGACGCATGGATAGATTCGTCATCCTTGAAGCTGCAAGCTTTGAGGATCTCTTTTGTTTATCAGCTAAACATTAAGAGATCCTCGGCCTTTCAGGCCAAGGATGACGGAGGTGTTTCCAGTTTAAATTTTTCAATTTCTTCCAAAGCGCGCGCAGAATATGCGGCTTTGCGATCAACCTTCTTGGCCTTCTCTTCTAATTTTTCAAACAAACCAAAATTCACATTCATTGGCTGAAAATCCATGCCGCTGTGATTTAGCGTGATGTGGCTTAGAAGCGCGCCAATTGCGGTTTTGGGGCTGGGTGTAGAAATTTTTTTACCAATGATCTCTGCGCTAATAAAAATCCCTGCAAGCAATCCCATCGCTGCAGATTCCACGTAGCCTTCAACACCAGTCACTTGTCCGGCAAAAGAAATATGCGGCGATTTTTTGCAGCGCAAAACTTCATCCAAAATTTTTGGTGAGTTGATAAAAGTATTACGATGAATGCCACCAAGCCGCGCAAATTCTGCATTTTCAAGGCCGGGAACTTTTCTAAAAATTCGCTGCTGCTCGCCATATTTCAACTTTGTTTGAAAGCCAACCATGTTGTAGAGCGTGCCAATTTTATTATCCTGGCGCAGCTGTAAAATGGCGTAAGCTTTTTCTGGTCGATCCTTGAGTTTTGTGCCATCCGGTGATTTTGGAAAATGTGGATTGGTTAGACCAATTGGCTTCATTGGTCCAAAACGCAAAGTCTCGCGGCCGCGCTTTGCCATTACCTCAACTGGCAAGCAGCCGTCGAAATATGGCGTATCTTTTTCCCATTCTTTGAATTCGGTTTTTTCTGCGGCAAGAAGCTCGTCGATAAAATTTTCGTACTGCTGCTGCGTCAGCGGGCAGTTGATGTAGTCAGTTCCAGAACCTTTGTCGTAACGCGACTGAAACCAGGAGATATCGAAATCAATCGAGTCCTTAAAAATAATTGGCGCGATGGCGTCAAAGAAGGCCAAATGCTCTTCGCCGCTGTGTTGTAGAATTGATTTACTCAGCAAATCCGAAGTCAGCGGGCCGGTTGCAACTAGCCATTTTTCATTTGAATCAACGGGTAATTCGGAAATTTCTTGGCGCGAAATTTTTACTTTTTTTGTCGCCAGTAATTCGTTTTCGATAGATTTTGAAAATCCTTCGCGATCGACAGCCAGCGCCGATCCAGCGGGAATTTTATTAACATCAGCGCAGCGCATAATCAGCGAATTTAAACGACGCATTTCTTCATGCAGCAAGCCAATTGCGGTTTCAACATCGTCGCTGCGTAGTGAGTTGGAACAAACAAGCTCGGCGCAATCCTTACTGCGATGCGCGAAGGTTTTTCGCTGGTCGCTGCGCATCTCAAAAATCTCTACGTCAAATCCACGCGAAGCCAATTGCCAAGATGCTTCACAGCCTGCAAGTCCTGCGCCGATAATGTTAACTTTGGTCATTTATTGAGAAAATTTTGGGCACAAAAAAGCGGCTGTTTCTTTAAAGAAAACAGCCGCCCAATTCTTAGAAATGCAAATTATTTTCCGCAGCGATCTTTTTTAACCAATGGGATAACGGTATGGTTGTTTAGTTTCCACATTGCGCCAGTTAGAGGATCGATAATGCAACCCAAGCAGTAGTTAAAAATGTTAGCGTAGAAAGAAGGGGTTACGCTTTTATTAATTCTGAAAATCACTTCATCGTAACACTTATCGAGAACTTTAACTTCAGTTGGACTGAAGGTTGAAGGAGAGGTTATGATTGTGGCTGGAAGCTTTGATTTGTAGACTCCGTCTGGTGTAGTAACTTGAATAGAAACACCCTCTTCTCCTTCAGCACCAACAACGCTTACGCTTTGGGAACCGCTGTTAAACATAGTTGAGCAAGAAGCCAGAAAACCTAGAGCAGCAAGGATTGAGGCGATTTTTTTTAGTTTCATAATTTGAAAATTGTAATTTATAGGAAGATGCAGGATAGACGCTGGTTTTTAAGGAAAAAACCTTCTGGCGCGCAACCTATTTTTAAGTTTTTTTTAATCTACCAAGAAATTCCCAAGGTTTTTAAAGCGCCGTTTTCTTTCATTAATTTTGCTATCTGGTTTGAGGCTTTTTTCAAAGCATCATCTTTGTCTTTCTGCGAAGTAGTTTCTATGTCGAAGACCGCATTGGAGATTTCTTTGTTTTCATTAGAAAGCAGTTTGGTTCTAACTCGCAAAAAGATCGAATGAACCCCATAGGCGTTACTGGCAGTAAGTTTTGAATCAAAGTTCAGCTTAAGTAAATTATGGTTTTTTGAGTTCTTTTCTTTGCTGATTTTTAACTTTTTCTCTTCACTTAAAGCTGCCCAGACCCTCTCTTGCACTTCCTCGGGAGTATTACTAAAAGACACAAAAATCTCAGACTTATTAAAAAAATTATCGCAAATATCCTGATAGGTTTTTTGATGCTGAGCGCTTTTAAGGAACTCTGCTTCTGAAATTTTACCAAAGCTGTACAACATTTGATTTAAAGGCTGCAGGTCAGAATTTGCCGCAAGAATCTCTGTAACAATTTTATGCTTTTCTATCGGAGAATCGCTATACAAGAAGTCTTCTCTAAGCTTCTTTAACCTATCATGAAGCTTTGTATAAAGCTGTTTCTGAGCGTTGAGGAAATCAACTTTGTTCACTGAAATTTCAGTGTAAAACTTCCCACCTACTCGCTTACTGTTTGTCACTTGGTAGTTGTTAAACGAGATATCGCGCACCACTTCTCTTACGCTTTCCTTCATTTCTTCGCTCAGCTTGAGGTTCTTTTGCTCTGAAACCATAACAGTTTCCGAAGAGATACTGACGGAAATCTTTGAAGCTAAATTTTTTAAAGCAGCAAGCAAAGCCTCTTGTTTAGTTGCTCCAGCACCAGTTCCATAAAAATTTTTTTCATCATTTTCTTTCTGATAAACATACCAATCAGGCATGTCCTTTAGGGAAGAATTGCTAGTACAAGCAGCGATAAGGAGGAAAAGGAAAATACGATACATTTTAGTCAAATAAATTCTGAATTGTAGATGGCACGAAAGCCGCGACTTTATTGGTTTCAAAGATTCCCTCGGTTTGACCTTTCTTCTTGGTATAACTGTATTTGATACCGAATAATCCTCCGCCCTCGCCACCGGTTAGGATGCCGCTAATTACGCCGCCGATGAGCGGAATTTTGCCGATGCCAAAAAGATTATTAATGATAAATCCTGGCACAATCATACCGCTGATTTGATAAGTGCCAGCTCGTAAATCAGCAATACCTTTGGCGGTGATGCCGATTTTATAATTATTGGCAATGAATGATTTTATATTCAAAGCACTACCTTGGATATCAAATTCCATACGCAGCGAATTGAAGGTGGTTTTTTCGCTAGAGAAAATTTTGTCTTTGATTTGCGAAAAAAGATCGTTTTTTGAAAGCCTCTTCACCGTAGAGCTCTCAAAGATGGTGATATCGCTATCAACATTAACCTCGCCGTTAAAAATTTGTTTTTGACCAAGCATTTTTGTTTCAACTTTCAACTTAGCATCGCCGCCGGCAAGTAAGTTGTAGATGCCCACCGATTCTGCTAAAAACCCGACATCAAAAACTCTTCCTTCAATTTCAGACTTTTGTTTTGTCTTTTTTGCCAAACGTAAGGCAAGCAATTGCTTCTTGGCGTAGTTGGCTTGCAGCAATCCACTGTGACAAAAGCCATTGGTGCAATTCAAAGAGAAATAAAGATTTTTTGCCATTTTACCGCGCAACAATCCCACTTCGTTTACAGCAATTTGAATGCCGCTGTTTTTGATTTTTTCGTCCGAAGAAAACTTAAAAAACTTATTTTCAATTGGCCCTGCCAAATCAAGTTTGCGGCCCTTTATTGAGATTTGTTGCGCCGATTTTTTTGCATCAAACTTGTAAGAAAAATCGTAATTATTTTTGCCAAAATTTTCATTTTTTAACTCAACCAGATCAAATGAAAATGGCTCAGCTGTAAGCTGTATATTACCTTTAATTTTTGACAAAACCGTTTTGGTAGTTTTTTGCGCAACTTCGTTTTTCCTATTTTTTTGCGACGGCTTTTCTTCAACAATCTCTTCTTTTTTCCATAAAGTAATGTTCTTGATCTGCGGTTTTGCTTCGTTGGCAACTGACACCACAAAATCCAAAGCAGATTCCACGCCAGCTTTTTTGGTAATATCAAATGCCTTCGCTCTCAGCTCTAGAGCGGTTAGGTTGGCGTTTGAAATGAAATTTGTAGAACCAGCATCTTTTTTAAACTTCAGTTCCAAATCGCCTTTGGCGTAAGGATTATCAAGGCCTGCTACCTTGCTGCTAAAAGCGATGTAAGTATTTTTTAGCGTTGGTTCAAAACTCAGCGGCACAACAATTTCAAACTGATTTTGCGAATCGCCGTTTAGATATTTTTTACTTTCAACAAGGCCGGGAGCTCGATAATTAATGTGGCGAAAAGCGTCAGCCATCTGTCCACGACTTTTGCCAAGAATTTTTAGCGAGATCGCTGGTGCAGAAAAATCGTCAATTGCCACCAAACTGTCATAAATTTTACTGTTTAAAACCGAGCCACTGGCAACGGAAATTTTCATTGAATTTAAATCAAAATGTGCAACGCCAGAAAGGTCTCTGATTTCTGGAAAATAGTCATCATACTTTAAGTTGAATCCGTTAAAAATTACTTCGGAGTCAATGCTAGAAAGAGTAGTTTCTGCACCAGTTTGCAACAAGGAAAATTTTGCGTAAGAATTGCGAATCACGCCGCCCTTAATGTGGGTCAAAACCCATTTGCGAATATCATTTTGACTAAGCGCAATTGGCCAAAATTTTTCCAATTCGGCATTTAAAACATTCTGCAATTTGATCGAGAAATCGAGCTTCTTGCTTTCGCCATTACTAAGCTTCGAAATCAACAGCGACATGTCTAAATGAGGATTGGTGACGTTGCCATCTTTGCTTTTTATTGAACTAAGCAAATCAGCGCTGATGTCAGAGAGATCAAATATCTCAAGCTCTGGGTCATACTCACCAGCAAGCGATAAATTTCTGAAATCGATTTTTTTAGCGAAAAATTCACTGAAAGTAAAATCGCCTTTTAGAGCAGAAACCTGAAAAATTATGTCGCTGATTTTGTTATCTTCTATATCGAAAGAAGCTTTGGCGTTAAAGCTTCCATTGATTTTTTCTAAAACCTTTAGTGACGAGTGAATTCCATAAACCGAATTTGGGATAAAGTTTTGCAAATCCATCTCGCATTTAACTTTGCCGCTTTTTTGAAACTCACAATTTGAGTTAAAAAATACGTCGCTTTTATCACGACTAAAGTTGAGCTGATTTTTAGCGATAATTTGCAAATTCTTACGCTGCTTTTTTAGAGAAATTTGCGACTTTTTCAGCAAAATCTCTGTATCAAAAATACTGCCGTGAATCAGTAATTTTGCGCCTTCAATTTCAATAGTTTGGATGGAAGTTTCATTTTCTTGCAAAAACCCAATTACCGAAGCCAACAAAGCCGCGTGATCATTTTTAGCCAGCCCAACCTCACCCTCTTTTCGCTGAAATTTTTCAAGATCATCAATAGCAATAGTTGGGTTAATAACTTTGATTTTTTTTGGTGAAAAACGCGCCAATATCAAATCAAGCAGAGAAAATTCCGCTTCGATTTTTGGAATTAAAAATATCTGCTTTTCGGCGCTATTGCCACTCGGCGAGTAAAGTATTTGCAGGCTTTTAGCCGCTATTTTAAAGGTTCCGTAGCGAGTGAAGGTAATGTAGCTGCTTTCAAGTGAAACATTATTGCCAAATTTTTTTTGCAATTCGCCTTCAATTTTTTGCGTTACGAAGGGAATTGATTTTGGCTCGCTTGAAACCAAGACAACAAAATAGCTCAAAACCAAAGTGCAGAGCAGCAAAAGAGAAAAGCTGATTTTGTAAAACAGCCCATGTTTTTTGACAGAAGAGCGGGAACGGCTTTTTACCTTGCCTGAGTGATGCTTATGATGATGAGAGTGACGATTGGCATCCTTATCCATTTCCTAGGTAACTAGACGATAGGATGGTATGAAGATAACTGCGCTATGCTCTCTTCCTTCTACAATTTCAAAACGACAATTTTGATTCTCAAGCAGCGTCGCCACCTGATTTTCGTCGATATTTGACTTAATACTCACTTCGCGTTGCGTCGATTTTAAATAAAAAATAACCGCCATTTGATCTTGGTGATCAATCATCAAGCTAACTTTAATTTGTCCTTCTGAATCAGTTTTGAGCATGCCGGCAAAAATCTTTCTCAAAGACTCAACCAAGACAATTGGGTCAATTTTAACATGCGCCATATTCTCAACGTCAAATGGTGTTTCGATATTGATTTTATTACGGAATTTTTCGCTTAGGCCCGCAACAAATTCTTTCAGCAAAGAAAACATCGAGATGATTTCTTCATTAGCGTTGAGGCGATTATTAATCACATTTTCGTCGAACGCGTTAATGATGGCGCTACGCAATTTTCCAGTGCTGACATAAATTTTCTCAAAATCATCGAGGTAGTGACGATGAGGCACCGGACCATAAGGTTCTTGCCTTAACACCGATGCAGTCTGGGTGATAATATCAAGATAAG
>JBIKKP010000005.1:0-49458 GCA_044360285.1 Rickettsiales bacterium | reverse complement strand
TTGAGCCCTCATTGGTTGTTGAAGTTAGAATCCAACAAACCTCCTAAAGGCTTCGATGTATTGGGTGCAAGAGGTTTTTCTTAAGCGTTATTGAGGTTAGACTAATACAAGATTGTCGATGTGAACCAACTCCTTCTTTGCAGCAGCGCCTAAAATTTTTTTTACTTCGGCGGAATTTTTTTCGAAAATTTTCTTCACTTCCGATACCGCATAATTGCTGACTCCGCTGGCAATGTGATTGCCTTGTTCATCTTTAATAAAAATTGCATCACCGGCTTTAAAATCGCCTTTCGCGGCAACAACACCAACCGGCAGCAAGCTAGCTTTTTTACTTAATAAAACTTCCACCGCGCAGCCGTTAATTGTCACTTCACCTTTTGCGTTTAAGAAACCAGAGAGCCAGGTTTTGCGCGACTTAGGAGCAGTTTTTTTGCTGTAGAAAATACTAAATTTCTGTTTTTTTGCGAAGAGATTTTTCAGCGCGCCGTCAATAAGTCCGCTGGTGATAACAACGTCGCAGCTGGAGTTTTTTAGCATTTTTGCGGCAAGAATTTTTGTAATCATACCACCGGTTCCAACCTCTGAAACCGAGCTTCCGGCCATTTTTTCAATTGCAGAATTTATCTCAAAAATTTCTTCGATAAATTTTGCTTTTGCATTGGTTTTGGGATTGGCGTCGTAAAGTCCGTCAATATCGGAAAAAAGCACAAGCAAGTCTGCATCCGCCATTTGCGCCACTCGCGCCGCTAAGCGGTCATTGTCGCCAATTTTAATTTCATCAACTGATACCGAATCATTTTCGTTGATGATTGGCACAACGTGATTTTGCAAAAGATTTTCGATGGTATTTTTGCAATTGAGGTAACGGTCGCGAGCGTTGCAATCAGCAGCTGTAAGCAAAATTTGTGCAACTTCAACTTTTTCTTTGGCAAAAAAATCGCGATAAAAACTCATCAGCTTTATTTGGCCAATCGCTGCTGCAGCTTGTTTTTGTGGCAGTGAAAGTTTCTTTTCCGTAAGCCCTAGAGCACCACGCCCAAGAGCAACCGCACCAGAAGAAACAACGATAATTTGAAAATTATTTTTAACTAAATCTGCAACTTGGGCGCTGAATTTTTTTAGCCATTTTTCGCGCAATTTTCCGTTGGCAACCAAAAGCGCCGAACCAATTTTTATGACGATTTTTTTCTTATCTGCGAAATTCATAATATGGTTTTAATCCACTCCCCGCGCGGCTTTGGCACTTTTTACTTCTTGACTGTAAACATAATTTTCAATCAAAGGTAGTGGGAAAGCTTCAAATGACGGCAAGCCTTTTAGCACATAAATTCCAACTGCGCGATTCGACTGATTTTGCGAACCATCGCGCGTGATAATATCAGGGAAATCTTCGCCAAACGAGCGCTGTTCAATCAAAGTTTTTGGCACGCCATTTTTGCTGAGATATTTTTTCACAACCTCAACACGCATCAGCGCAAGATTCTGGTTATAAAGCTCTTTACCAACGCGGTCAGCATTTCCAACCAGCAAAATTCGATAATTTCCATTCAAAGTTGAGAGATATTTTAGCAGCGCAAGCAGGTCTTTAAAGGCGCGATCGTTAAGTTTAGAATTGTTAAAATCGAACAGAATTTCGAAACGCTCAAATTCTGGCTCAGTGATTTTCACCTTAACAGTTTTGTCTTTTTTTAGATCTTCGATATAGCGCTCAACTTCATCCAAAAGCTTGTCGAACTTGATGCGACAACGCGCCAACTCATCAGACAAAAACACTTCTTTTGACTCGCGCGAAATCCAGCAGTCATAAAGATAACTCAAATGCGCCAGTTGAATTGGTAAATGCGATTTCATGTGAAGGGTCATCAGCACAGTTTCTAGGCGCTTCTGCATCAAAACCATCTCTTCGATTTGTTTTGGATCAGCCTGCCAATCATTGGGATCTTCAGGAATAAATTCATTAGCCTGCGCAACTTCAATTCCCTTTTTGGCGAAGTGGTCAGAGGTTCTTGGATCAACGGGCTCAAGGTCGCGTGCGAAATAAAGATATTCCAGCGCCAGGTAGGAATTATAGTTTGCTTGAAGTTTTAGCGATTCTTCCATGCCAGATAAAATCGCCAGATTGCTGATCTTAGGCGTAGCGCAAGAAAAAATTAGCAGCAGGAAAAGGAGCGAGAATTTTTTCACGAAATGAAAAACGAATGTGAATTAAACTTCTGTTTCGTGATAAAAATCACCCTCACCCCAACCCTCTCCCCTCAAGGGAGAGGGAGTTTGTCCGAGCTCGGTTAGCTCCCTCTCCCTTGAGGGGAGAGGGTTGGGGTGAGGGTGAAAATTATCTTACGAATTCATTGATTTGAAGAATTCTTCGTTGGTTTTCGTATGATCAATTTTTTGAAGCAAGAATTCCATCGCCTCGATTGGATTCATCGGATTAACGATTCTTCTTAGCATCCAAATTTTCGACAGAGTTGCACGATCAACCAAAAGTTCTTCTTTTCTGGTTCCTGATTTAGTGATATCGATTGCTGGGAATACACGTTTGTCAGAAATTTTGCGATCAAGCACAATCTCTGAGTTGCCAGTTCCTTTAAATTCTTCGAAGATTACTTCATCCATACGCGAACCTGTGTCAATCAATGCTGTAGCGATGATGGTTAATGAGCCGCCTTCTTCGATATTACGAGCTGCACCAAAAAATCTTTTTGGTTTTTGCAACGCATTTGAATCGACACCACCGGTCAAAACTTTTCCTGATGAAGGAATAACAGTATTATAAGCGCGGGCCAAACGAGTGATTGAATCAAGCAAAATTACAACGTCTTTTTTTGCCTCAACAAGGCGGCGCGCTTTTTCAATCACCATTTCGGCAAGCTGCACGTGACGAGTTGCTGGCTCGTCAAATGTTGAGCTAACCACCTCGCCTTTCACAGTGCGAAGCATGTCAGTCACTTCTTCCGGACGCTCATCAATTAAGAGAACAAGCAAAATAACTTCCGGATGATTTGTGGTAATTGCGTGAGCGATGTTTTGCATCAAAGAGGTTTTACCAGTGCGCGGAGGCGCAACAATCAAGGCGCGCTGACCCTTGCCAAGTGGAGAAAACAAGTCGATAACACGCGTAGAAATGTCGTTATTTAGCGGCTTATCTTCTTCAAGCTGCAATTTTTTTTGCGGATAAAGTGGCGTCAAATCATCGAACAAAACGCGATTACGAATTTTGTCTGGCGAGGCCAAATTCACTTCATTGACACGCAACAAAGCAAAATATCTTTCGCCTTTTTTTGGCGCACGAATTTGGCCGCGAATAGTGTCACCAGTGCGCAGACCGAATCTTTTGATTTGGCTTGGCGAAACGTAAATATCGTCAGAACCAGGGAAATAGTTGGTTTCAGGGGCGCGTAAAAACCCAAATCCATCTTCCAAGACTTCTAAAACACCTTCGCCAATAATGACGTTTTCTGGACTTTGGTCAGAGAAATTTTTTAAAATATGATAGATGATATCTTGGCGACCATAGTCACCGATGCTTTCAAGGCCGTGCTCTTTACCTACTTCAATCAGTTTTTCGGCCGATTTAGTTTTAAGCGATTTGAGCTCTAAAATTTTGCCATTGCCCAATGCTCTGCGACTGTCGCGTGGATTTCCATCATCGTCATCATCAAAATCAGAGTTAGAGCTTTGACTTGGACTGAAGCTGTAGCTTGCGCCACTGCCTGGAGATTGAGTTTGGCTTTGAGCACCGCTACCGCGGCTTAGTAAGTTTCCAGTATGAAGACGCGGAGCTTCAAAACGAAGTGGAGCTGGCTCAGAATTTTGCTGCTGACTTTGTTTTGCTGGCGCATCTTGATTTTGTTGGCCTGAGGCGGAATTTTGACCAGCGCCATAACGCAAGGTAAGTGTTGAGGACATGTTTAAATTTTTTAGAAAAAAAGTTTTTAAGAAAAGTTGTCTAGAAAGCTTAGAAAGAGCGAGGGGGAAGAAGAAAAAGGAAAACTGCTGCGATTGCAAAAAATGAGGACGACCTTTGTAAAATCGGCTTTTAGAAGCGTCAAGATCTTAAAATAAAAATTCTGTAACGAAACGAAACGCCTCAAATCCAAGCAAGACAGTAGTCACTGAGATAGCTACACCAGCGGCTCCAACTACCATACCAGAAATCACCACCAAACCGTCTTTTCCAATAAGTCCGAAGGAAATTATTAAAATTCCAACGCCTGGAATGAAGTTTGAAAGCGGAATAGGAAGCAAAATGAAGGAGGCGAAAAGGAAGATAAAAATTCCAACAATTCGCTCACCCAAAGCCGAAGTCATAAAAAGTAAACGCGGACGCAAAATGCGCTCGACCTTAGAAATATAAGGTCCAGAGCGCTGGGCAAGAGTTGCCAAAACCGATCTTTTTACCGAGAGATTAGCGAATTTTTTCGGCAATTTCGGTGCGCTATAGCCGGCAATCATTTGCAGCGAGAAAATCACCAATGGAATTGAGATGATACTTGGAAATGGCGGCGGCAGCGGAATAATGATGCCAAAAGCAAAGATCATAATTGCCAAACCAAAACCAACTGAATCCATAGCATCAATCAAATCGCGAATTGGCACGCGGTCAGAAGATGATTTTTTTACAACATCTTCAATGAGCTGGGTTGTGATTAGTTTGTTTCGATTCATCGAAAAAAATCGAAATTAAGATTTTTTTTCGTCGTCAGATTTCTCAAGAGCTTCACCTTCTTTCAGACCTTTCTTTAAGCCCTTGATGCCCTTACCGATATCGCCCATAACTTGCGGCAATTTTCCTGCGCCAAAAAGCACAAAAACAATCACCAAAATTAATAATAATTCGCCTACTCCAACTGACATATTTTTTAGAATTTAATGTTTAAAACTTTCTCTAACTCGCCCCATTCTCTAACGCTGAGACCACTTTCTTCTTGCTTAACTTTTTGTCCGCTTAGCATTTTCTTAACCACTTCCAAAGCAGGCCCTGAAAGGCTCTGACCCGTTTGACGATGCTTCACAAAAGCATCAAAAGAATGCGGAACCCACTTTTTCACCATGTCGAGCATGATGTCGGCATAAACGCGAATTTCATACTGCGCGTGTGAATCAGCACGAAGACGCAAAAAGTGTAAAAGATTATGCAAATCGATTTTCCAATACCATTGCGTGTAGCAACTTAGCGGCAAATTCATGCGCGCCAATTCTCGCGCCAGACCCTCTTTTTTCTCATCAACGATATTTCCAGCAGCGTCTTGGTTAATCATCTCAAGATAGTGCTCGTATGATTTCAGCGAGTCTTCCTTCAAAATTTCCAACACACGTTTTTGCTCGGCGGAATTGAGAATTTTATTTTCGTCACGACCTTGGTGATTGATCTTAGATTGCGCCGCAAGGTGCTCAGGACGCGGAACGTAGAACTCGTCTTCCACAATTGAATAACGCGCGGAATACTCATTTACTGACGCCGTGCGGTGACGAATCCATTGGCGCGCCACAAAAATTGGCAGCTTGATGTGAAACTTGATTTCGCACATCTCAAACGGTGTAGTGTGATGATGAGCAATGAGATAGTTAATCAGCGCTTTGTCAGCATTAACTTTTTTAGTGCCCGCGCCATAAGAAACGCGAGCCGCTTGCACTACGGAATCATCGTTTCCCATATAATCAACGACACGCACAAAACCGTGATCGAGTGCTTGAATTGGTTGATAAAGAATTTTTTCAAGCTCAGGAGCGACTGGCCGCAAGGTCTGATTTTGCTGCGTGCGCAGCAATTCGATTTCCTCGAGCTGTTCTTTTTTAATGACCATGTAAGGAAGATTGTTGAATTACAAATTTCGGTGGAATTGAAGAAAGTTTCTTAGAATCAAAATCTTAAATCTAAATCTTAATTTCTGATGGGTTTCGACCTAGTAAAATCAAGCCTCCAAAACATTGCTAAGACCAGCGGCGTCTATCAATTTTTTGATGAAAAAAACGAAGTGCTTTATGTCGGCAAGGCGAAAAATCTTTACAAAAGAATTTCGTCTTACGGCAAAGAAAATCAGCTCTCGGCGCGAATTGCGCGGATGGTTTTTTTGGCGAAGAGAATTGAGACAATCCAGACCAGCAGCGAGCTTGAGGCACTTTTACTTGAGCATAATTTGATCAAAAAATTGCAGCCGAAATTTAACATTTTGCTGCGCGATGACAAAACTTTTCCACAAATTTTAATCACCAGCCATAATTTTCCACAACTCGCCAAGCATCGCGGGCCAAGGTCTGGTAATGATTTACATTTTGGACCATTTGCCAGCGGACTTGATGTTAATCGCACAATTGACGTACTTAAAAAAGCATTTTTGTTGCGCACTTGCAGCGACCAAGAATTTAAATCGCGGCAAAAACCTTGCTTGGAATATCAAATTAAAAAATGCTCTGCACCTTGTGTTGGCAAGATTTCGCAAGATGAATATCAAAATTCGGTAAAAGACGCCACAGATTTTTTAAACGGAAAATCGGCGCAGGTGCAAAAAAATCTCGCACAAAAAATGCAGCAATTTAGCGCGCAACAAAACTACGAAAAAGCTGCCGAAATTCGCGATCAAATTAAGTCGTTAAATGCGATTCAAGCTAAACAAAATATCAATGTTGATGAGCTAAAAGATTTTGATGCAATAACGCTTGCAAGCAGCAACTGCAAGATTTGCTGCTACATTTCATTTTATCGCGGTGGCCAAAATTTTGGCGCCAAGCCATATTTTTTTGATGAAGATGAAACGAAGAATTCAGCAGAAATTTTAGCGGAATTTCTGGGGCAATTTTATCTTTCCAACCCGCCCCCAGCCTTGATTTTGCTTAATACTGAGATTTTAGAAAAAAAACTTATCGAAGAATTTTTGACAAGATTGGCAACAAAAAAAGTTGAAATTATTACACCAAAAAAAGGCGCCAAACTGGCTTTGATCAAGGATCAAACGCAGATTGCGACACAAATTTTAGAGCAGAAAAATTCGCAAAAAATCACCACACAAAATCTATTACTTGAGCTTAAAAACATTTTCGATTTGGAAAAAATTCCGCAAAAAATTGAGGTTTACGACAACAGCCACACCTCAACAACTAATGCCATTGGAGCCTTTATTAGCGCAGGCTGCGATGGATTCATCAAAAGCGGCTATCGCAAATTTAACATTCGCTTTGAGGAAAAAAATCACGACGATACGGCGATGATGCGCGAAGTTTTGACGCGCCGATTTTCAAAAACTCATGACGGCTGGCCAGATTTTATTATCATCGACGGAGGCAAGCCACAGCTAAGTGCAGCGCAAGAAATTTTTACGCAGATGAAAATTGAAATTCCGTTTATCTGCATGTCGAAAGGTGAAAATCGCAATGCCGGCGAAGAGGTTTTTCACTTCCTAAAAAATAACGAATATAAGTTGGTGAAACTTGAGAAGCACAGCCCGCTGATGCACTATTTACAACGTTTGCGCGATGAAGCGCATCGCTTTGCAATTACTACTCATCGCAAAAAACGTGCGAAGAATTTTTTGGGATAATTTAGGTTCTAGAAGAATCGGCTCGGTCACTTGGTCCAGGTTTCTTCTTTTCTACATCGCCAGAGGAGGCGGCACGATCAGCGCCCTGAGGTCCCTTTTCTGATCTTGGTGCAGATGCTGCATTATCAGCATTGCTGTTTTTAGATCCTGCGCTTTGTGAAGCCCCCCTGTCAGCATTTCCACCAGAATCAACCTGACTTCCTCCGCGATCAGCATTTGGCCCAGGTGCTGGTAAGTTTTTTGCAATAGATTTGCCCTTATTGCCCAAAGCCTGCATAACTGACTTGGCACCACCAATACCTTTTCTTGCAATCATACCAACGCCTTTCTTCATTGCGCCTTTACCACGACTCTGAAACGCTTTGCCAACACTCAAAGCCTTTCCTGCCAACCCACTTGAGAAGCCGCCAGCCATGCCAATACCACCGCCAACCAGTGTTTTGGCCATTTCGGAAACGTGGTCAATAAAATGCAGCAAGATGAACATAATCAAAGCCGACTTAAGAATAGTGTCGAGCTTTGCCTGATTAAGTGAATCAAGCATTGGCAAGCCAACGCCAATTGGGGCAAAGCCGCCCCAAGTTTTGATGTCAGCAACTTTAAAGATACAATAGATGCTGGATTCGGCGCCTTCTGCGTCGCAGTTAATTCCTTTTGGCGATATGCGGCCATAGGTATCGAGAACTCTTTCACCCCTAATTACTACAGTACTTGACGAGAAGGTGACATCGGCACCAATAATCACTCGATCAAACATCGTAATCACAATACCAAGATAAACGAACAGAATCATTGGTTGCAGAACCTGCGCCAGAAGCTCTTTCCACCACTTTTCAAAAATTCCATTAGTACGCTTAAACATTGCAGCAACGATGGTTATTGGCGAGACATAAATCATCAGCACAATCAAAATCATCGACATCAAAAATATGTGAATGCAGCGCAAAACTATTGAGAACAAGAAGAAGGCAAAAAGGAAAGTGCCAACAAAAAATATGACTCCAAGCCCCCCGGTTAAGAAGCCGCCAAGGATCATCATTATTAAATTTGGCACAGAAACTTCTTGGCCAAAGCCCAGGGCGCGAACCAATTTGCAATCAAGAGTATCCCAGATTCGTAAGTATTCTTTGCCTGGCGGATAAGCTGGATTCGTGTATCTGCTGAGATCATCTTTGTCGGCGTAGTTATAGCGTGGAAACTGACAGCCGTCGAGATGGTTTTGAATATAGCTGGCGGTTGCGGTGCCGCTGTTGACAATATCAGTTCCTTCATCATGGAAGGCAAAGTCAGCAAGATAAGTTGCTGTAGAAAGAACACCATTCATGAAAGTTCCTTGCCATGCATCACCAACCGCAAAATACATCACTAAACCAACTTTGACTAGGAACATCATGATCACATCCTTTTTGATGTGAGTTCCTGGAACAGCGATGAATATGGCAAAGCCAAATGCAATAACTGCAAAAGTTATGCATATCTTGATGAAGTCCTGCAGATTGTCTTGGATTTTAGCAAAGAAAGATTTGCCCTCCATGATCTGGCCTTTTTTAAATCCTGGATGCTCATATCCACTGACGCATTCGTCATTTTCGTCAGGATCTTCATCTGGGCTGCGACATTTGGTGTAGCCAGCACGATTGAAAAAAACATTTTCCATCGTTTCTTTGAAGCATTGTACAATTGGCGCCGAAAAGTTGCGTAAGTTGGTTGGCAGCAATTGTTGAGAATAGCTGTAAGTATTTTGCGAGTCGCCCTTCATATCACGACAAGCTTGTGCAATATAAGAGTTATCCAACGTGGTTGATCGTAATTTCGGCACAGTTGGAATTTTTGTGCAGTGATTCATGTATTGGCAGAAATTCACCATCTGCGCATTATCCTGCTCGCTCATCTTTTTTTCTTCCGTACCGCCGGCAAGCGGATGGTCATAAGGACAAACCGAGTAAGTTTTTAAGCAGATATAGTTTGACTCTACCTTGCTGTTGTAAGCCTCAAACGTCACCATCTTAAAATTACATCTCGAGCCAAGAGTGCAAAATTTGTAGGAAAAATCTTCGCTATCACTGTTTGAACTTTCTTCTTGAAGGCAAGTTGCAACCTGGCTGCGCTGCTTACAGCACTCATAAGCAGCGATCGCGGCTTGATCTTTATTTCCACTACTCAAACGAAATCTGCTGCAAGCAAAAACTGGCACGGCGCCAGGGCCAGCCATGTAGTAGCGCTGAGCGTCACTATCATAACCAAGGATTTTTTTTCGTTTATCGCTATTCCAGCTCGATGGATTTTCGCAGCTACTGCCGCCATTATCTTCGAATTCCATACCACCATAGATGAATTCGCGCCAATGCTTGTTGGTAATATCTCTGTTATTGTTGATCGTTTCTCTGCAAATGTGTCTGGTACCATTAAAAGCATTTTCTAGGCATTTTTGATGCGGACCTTTTCCTTTCACCCATGTTGTCTTGCTGCCAGCATTTACAGACTCCCAACCTGACCAACGATAACCACATACCTGCGTTTCCTTGTAAGCATTGTTGGCAACATCCCAAATGATTCCCAGCGCCGAAAGTGCAACACCCATTGCTGTTAAAGTTGCTGTCATGCCGCCACAACACATGGCAGCTTGCCCATAGCTTTGCGCGGCAATCAAAGAGCCGCACGCAGTGGCTTCTTGCGCTCTACGCTTAATCATATCTGGTGAAAGTGGCACGCCAGTTGCTGCTTGCGCAGTAATTTCCGTCAATAATTGCGGTTGTAGGCAAGCATAGGAGGAATAGTATTCGGCAGCCTTGACTGCAATGCCCGTACCAACAAGGAAGCCTGCGCAAGTTGGATTAGAAATTACCCATTTTATGTCGCGATTGCTAGTGAGTGGATCGAATTTAATTTCGCCAAGATCACAGGTATTGCTTGAAGCATTCCAACTTCCGTTTCGAGCGCTCTCTTCAACTCTTACGCCCTCATACATTGCGTAAGCATTACCCGTGAGAAAAAATTGCGTAAAAAGAAATGAACTAAGTAGCAGCGATCGCAAAAATGTAGCTGATTTACGCTGCTGCATCAAAAATTTTAATTAGCTGATTAACCGCGTCATTGCTGGTCTTAAGTGAAGTACGATTAACGATTAAACGCGAGGTGACATCGAAAATTTTTTGCAGCTCAACCATGTCATTTTCAAGTAAAGTTTTACCACTACTAACCAAATCAAGAATAGCGTCACATAAACCAAGTGCCGGAGCGATTTCAATTGCGCCACTCAACTTGATGACCTCGCATTGAACGCCAATTTTAGCGAAATGTTTTTTGGCAATTTCAGGATATTTTGTGGCAACTTTAATGTGGCTAATTTGCGCCAAATTCAGATTCGAACCTTTTTTTGCCGCTAGAGCCAAGCGGCAGCGCCCAATTTCTAAATCAAGCATCGAAAAGATTTCTGGCGAAGAAAACTCCTCCAAAACATCAAAGCCGCAAATTCCAATATCAACAGCGCCAAATTTTACAAAAGTCGCCACGTCGAATGAACGAACCTGCATAATTTCAACGTCGCTGCGGTTAGTTTTGAAAATTATTTTGCGCGAAGAACCATCAAAAAAATCTTTTTCTGGAACAATACCAACCTTTGAAAATAAAGGCGCCAGCTCTTCAAGAATTCTTCCTTTTGGTACGGCGATTAGAATTTTTTTCATTGATTAAAAGGCTTTGTAATAACGCAGCAAAACACCAGCTGAGTTTTCAGTTTCTAGACTGGTTTTATAGTTGAGACGACGATTTCTATAACCAAGTTGTGCGGTTAAACGATCAAATAAAATGGTTTTGTCAAAGTCATAACCAAAAGAAATTTCAGAAAGATTTTGATCAAAGCCATAAGCGTTGGCTCCAATGTTTTGAAGGCTTGAATAACCAAAGGTTGTATTCCAATTTTTGTAAATTTTTGTCACCAAGCTGCCAATCAGATATTTTTCACTAACATCAGAATTTTCATTCAGGTTTCTGGTGTCATTAAATTCAACCAAACCATCAAGCACAAAATTTTCACTCAGCGGATATTTGTAATTCATGCTGGCAACAAAGCCTTTTTGATCATCAATTTTGTTTTGCGAAACTTGGCTGACGCGCTCGTTTACGGCCAAATTCATGTAAGCGAAATGATAGGTTAATTTTTCTTTTTCAGCAAAATCAAATTCCACATCAAGCGAAGTAACGTAGGAAGTGAGCGCGCGCGTATCGCCTGGCTTTGCATCTCTTTTGCTGTCGGAATCGCGCTTGGTGATTATTGAGTTATCAAGATTTTTTCGATCATTGGTAAAGACACTGAAACCAAAATCATATTCGCCGGTTTTTTTAGCACTTCCAGCGCGCAAAATTGTTGAAAATCCAAGCTTTTCTTGTTGGCGATAAAGTTCAGAAATTTGGTGATTCCAAATGCCGCGACCCTGACGCCAAGCCACTCCGTAGTTTGGATTAAATTTTCCAGCAATAGCAGCAAAATGCTTTGAGTCAAAAGCCAACACTAATTCCTCAAATGCTAATCCATGATTTTCAAAAGAGCGATTACCACCGCCGTCAGGCGTCATAGCTCTTCGTTGCGCTTCTGAAATCTGCCTGGCTTCTTGCAAACGCAAAAATGAGTTTACAAAAAAGTTTCTACTTAAATTGAAAGTCGAAAAAAAACGCGCATTAACGCTGGTGTCAGAAAACTCATTGCGACGATTTGTTGCCTGATAATTTCGATCGGCGTTTAAATCCAGAATCAGGCGATTTTTTATATTTGGCTTGAAGCTGGAATCTTTCGAATAAAGATCGAAATGGTCAGTTCTTTTTTCAATCAAGCCGCGCATAACACCTTGGACCACGTCCCCTTGCGATGCAAACTGCGGTAAATGGTCTTTAGCCAAAACGTCGGCCGCAAAAAAAATCGCGGCAATTGCCGCTAAAACAAATTTCATTGGTGATTGGCTACTTGATCCTTGAAGTAAAAAATTCTTAAAAAAATTTTCAAAAAAAATGTCTACAGCCCTCTTAATCGCAACAAGTTTTTCTCTTGGTTTTTTTGTTGAAAGTATTCTTGGTTTTGGCGGCGGATTAATCGCTTATTCAATACTGGGATTTTTTATCGACCTAAAAGAAATGGTCTTAGCCGGACTCTACATTGGCACACTTTCCAGCGCTCATATTTTTCTAACCGACCGCAAATCTTTCGATAAAAAAATCTTCCTAAAAATGCTGCCGCTTTGTTTGGTTGGAACAATTATTGGCGTGTTGTCTTTCTCTTATTTTTCCACCCAAGTTTTGTCAGTGATTTTTGGAATTTTACTTATCGCACTTGCCATCAAAATTATGTTTTTTGATCGCTACACTTTTCCAAAATTTTTCCAAAGAAAATTGATTTTTATCGGTGGAATTTCGCAAGGCGCTTTTGGCATTGGCGGGCCTTTTTGGGTTAATGCATTGAAAGATGAATTCAAAAACAAATCAGCTCTGCGCACAACAATGGCAAGCGCTTTCGTTGCTTTTAACTTGATTCGTATCACGCAACTTTCGCTGCATAAAAGTCTCAACTTAAGTTTTTTTGCCGAAATTTGGTGGACAGTTATTCCGGTTTTTTTAGCAATAAAATTAGGTCATTTAGCCCACTTGAAAATCAGCGAGCAGCTTTTTAAAAAAGGCATCGCCCTCATGACAATCTTCGCCGGACTCAAGTTCATCAGCAAAATTTTTTAGCATTGACACTACTCAAAAAAACTCACATTCTCAATTTTATCGTAACAGCGCTGGTTCTTGCCCTGCTTGGCCTTAGCACGTCTTTCGTTAAGAAAAATTTTGACCAATCAAACAGCAATATAAGTTTCGAAATTGAGCAAGAAGGAAACGATATTGAAGATGATAGCGAATTTGAGCTTGGACTTAATCTTGATAAAAATGATGTAAAAAATTTCAGAAAAATTTTTACCAAAACCTCCAACAGCCTATCACCACAAGCGCTGTTTTTATCCGTTCCCACTTCTCCGCCTAATTGCTAATTGATCGCAGCGCCTGCTGCCTCGTCTTTTTATAGACAATCAATTTACGCAATTTCATGAAACATTTTCTTCAAAACTTAAAATACGATTTACCAGCAGGTCTGGTGGTCTTCTTCGTCGCCCTACCCTTGTGCCTTGGTATTGCTTTGGCATCAGGCGCACCACTATTTTCTGGAATAATTTCTGGAATAGTTGGAGGCGTTTTTGTTGGCGCGATAAGCGGCTCTAAGGTTGGCGTCAGCGGTCCGGCCGCTGGTTTAGCCACAATCGTCTTTGCTTATATCGCCTCGCTTGGCGGCTCATTTTCCGCCTTTTTAACCGCGGTCGTTTTGATGGGTGTAATCCAGCTTGCGCTTGGAATTATGCGTCTTGGCAGCATCGCTTATTATTTTCCATCTTCAGTAATTAAGGGCATGCTTTGTGGCATCGGAATTTTGATCATCATCAAACAACTGCCGCATGCATTTGGTTTTTATGGCGACTTTCCTCGAGATTTTGCCATAGAGGCAATTCAGGTGAGTCCGGGAATCTTGCATTTTTTGAATGAGAAACTCGACATCCACGCAATTCTGATTAGTGCCTTCTCACTGGCTTTGATGATTATTTTTGAAACCAGCTTCATTAAAAAATTCAGTTTCACAAAAGTCATTCAGGCACCACTTTTGGTAGTGGCGGTTGGCATTTTGCTAAATCAATTTTTGCCGCTCGAAGAGCACCAAATCGTTGCAATTCCAGTTGCCGCAAATGCTGCTGAGTTCTTTTCTCAATTTGCTCGTCCTGATTTCTCGCAGCTAAATAACCCAAATATCTACGTTATGGCGCTAGTAATGGCGCTGGTTGCCAGCATTGAGACTTTACTTTGCGTTGAGGCTTGCGACAAAATTGATCCAGAAAAAAACATCACGCCAACCAATCGCGAATTGAAGGCGCAGGGTCTTGGAAACATCCTTTCTGGTTTGATTGGTGGACTTCCAATCACGCAAGTAATTGTACGAACTAGTGCTAACATTTCTTTTGGCGCAAAAAGCAAAGCCGCAACAATTTTCCACGGAATTTTGCTTTTGGTTTGCGCAATTACCATTCCTGGTTTGCTCAATCAAATTCCGTTAGCAAGTTTAGCCTGCATCTTACTTGTTGTTGGTTATAAACTGGCCAAGCCACAAATTTTCATCAAAATCTATAAACTGAAATCAGAGCAATTTACTCCGTTCATTTTAACGATTCTTGGCATGATTTTTTTCGACCTGTTGAAAGGCGTTGGAATTGGCCTTGCTGCTGCTTGCGCTTTTGTGCTCTACAACAACTTCCGCAACTCCTTTAGCAAATTTCAAGATAAGGAAATTGGGGAAAATATTCACAAAATTGAACTTTGCGAAGAAGCATCCTTCCTCAATAAAGGGGCAATTTTGCAGTTGTTAAAAGACATTCCACCTCATTCAAAAGTGTTCATTGATGCTAGTCGTTCTAAAAGCATTCATTACGACATCATTGAGATGATTCACGATTTTAAAATTCACGCCCGAGCCAATAATATCAAGGTTCAAACTAAGGGCCTCACTCTCAAGAAAATTTAAATTTATGACAATTTTAGCTAAAGAAATTCGCGACTCTCTGACACCAGAAGCGGCAGTTCAATTACTCAAAGAGGGTAATTCGCGCTTTGTAAACAATCTCAGCATAGACCGCAATTTATTGCGCCAAGTCAACGAAACTTCCGACGGCCAATATCCCTTCGCCTTTATTTTGAGCTGCATCGATTCACGCACTTCCGCGGAATTAATTTTTGACCAAGGTTTAGGTGATATTTTTTCCTGCCGTATCGCTGGAAACGTTTTAAATGACGACATTGTCGGCAGCATGGAATTTGCCTGCAAAGTTGCTGGGGCTAAGTTGGTTATGGTTTTGGGCCATAGCGAATGCGGCGCAATTAAAGGCGCTTGCGATCATGTGAAAATGGGAAAACTCACAGGCTTGCTAAACAAAATCAAACCGGCGATTAAGATGGAAAAATCCATCAAAACACAACGCCGTTCTGACAATTACGAATTTGTGCAAAATGTTGCCGCACTTAACGCAAAACACGTTTTGAAACAAATTCCAAAACTAAGTAAAATCATCCGCGAATTACAAAAAAAAGGTAAGATCGCTTTGGTTGCGGGAATGTACGATATTTCAACGGGCAATGTCGAATTTTACGAATAACAAAACTCCTAAACCCCACACTTTCTCTTTAATCGAGCTCTCGATCGTAATTTTGATTTTAGGGGTTATTGCAGCAGCTGATGAAATCATTGCCTGATGATCAAGAGAGAACGGAATTGGACTAGCACCAATCCAAACTGGCAATTAAGAGCTTGGGGCGGGTGTTATTGCACCGGTTAAACCTCTGCAACTTGCAGTTATTCCTGCGCCTATTCGAGTTCGAGCGGCACAAGCCGAACTTTTGGCGCGGGTCTACAAATGTCTCTATCCATAATCAGCCAACAGCGTTTAAACGGCCGGGATTGTTTTGTAAAAAATAAACAAGAAATTCCCCAACTTCCTCGCCGCTTCCGGCTTGCGCCAAAGCATTTTTCACGAATTTTACGAAGCCATGTCCAACCATAAGCTACAGCCCGTTCGCGGCACAAAAGACCTATTTGGATCAGAGATAGAAATCTTTAACCAAATCGTCTCTGCGGCAAAAAAGCACAGCGAAAATTTTGGTTTTGAAGAATTACAAACGCCGATTTTTGAATTTAGCGAAGTCTTTGAACGCAATCTTGGCGAGGCTTCCGACATAGTTTCAAAAGAAGTTTACAAATTTCCTGATCGCGGCAATAGCATGTTGACTTTGCGTCCGGAATTCACCGCTGGCGTGGTTCGAGCACTCATTTCAAATGGCGAATTATTGCAAATTTTGCCGAAAAAATTTTTTTCCTTTGGTCCAATTTTTCGCTACGACCGTCCGCAGAAAGGCCGTCAGCGTCAGTTTCATCAAATTAATTTTGAAGTCTTTGGCGAAGAAAATGCCTATTGCGATGTTGAAGCAATCTTGCTTGCCAGCCTGATTCTAAAAGATTTGGGCGCGCTCGACAAAACTGTTTTGCAGATAAATTCTTTGGGCTGTGAAGAAACGAAAAAAAATTACGAAGTGGCGCTAAGCCACTATTTTGAAAGTTTCAAAAATGATCTTTCCGCTGATTCAAAAATCCGTTTAGAAAAAAATCCGCTGCGAATCCTTGATTCTAAAGAGCCGCAAGACATTGAGCTGCTTTTGGACGCACCAAAAATTTCTGATTTCTTTTCTGCTGAAGCCAAAAAACGTTTCGATGAAATTTTGGAACTACTAAAAAAATTCGGCGTGGTGTTCCAAGTAAATCAACGCTTGGTGCGTGGTTTAGATTACTACACTTCCACAGTTTTTGAATTTGTAATGCAGCATGACGGCGCGCAAAACACAGTTCTTGCGGGCGGTCGTTATGATAATTTGGTGGAAAAAATGAGCGGCAAAAAAGTGCCCGCAATTGGCTTTGCTGCTGGAATTGAACGCTTGATGTTGTTGACAAAAATTGAGGCAAAAAAATTGCGCCCAGTTGCAATAAATTATATTTCCGCTGGTGAAAAATTTTACGCCTTCGAAATTGCACAGAAGCTTCGTAAATCTGGCTTGCAGGCTGATTTTGTTTTTGAGGGAAATTTCAAAAAACAAATGAAACGCGCCTCACAAAATAACGCCCGCTTCGTGATAATTATTGGCGAAGATGAAATGAAAAATGGCGAAGTTGTGGTAAAAGATTTCGATAATTCCACCGAACAAAAAGTTAAGCGCGAGCTGCTGGTGCATTACCTTGAGGGCAAAATCTAAAAACTCTTTCACCAATAAAGACGGTAAAACCGTGAAAACACCTCAATTTTTACTTGTTATTCACGATTATTTCTAGATAAATCGTGAATAAAATGATAAGAATAAGACCCAAGATTCATGCCAATCACCCCAACATTCATCAATAAAATAAACTCACTGCGCCAGCGATATTACAAAGCCGCGCAAGGCAAAGATGCGTTGCTCAAACTGATTGCTGAAGCGGAAGTTTCTGAACAAGTTTACAACTCAAACGCCATCGAAAACAGCACACTGAGCTTGGAAGAAACCGAGAAAATTTTGCTGAAAATTGACTTAGATCGCTACATCACCGAGCGCGAAATTTTCGAAGCAAAAAATCTGGCGCACGTCGTTGAATACATTAACAACAAGGCAAAAGAAAAAGAGCTGACTTTGGAAATGATGCTGTCTTTGCATCAAATGCTGATTGCCAATATCCGTAATGAAATCGCCGGCAGATTTCGCCGTGGCAAAGAATTTGTTCGCGTTGGCAGCTACATTGCACCAGCGCCCAACCAAGTTGTGGCGCTGCTTGAGGAAATGCTGATTACTTATCACGCCTCGGCTCACCAAAACATCATTAAACGAATCGCCAGACTGCATCTAGATTTTGAACATGTTCATCCTTTCGTTGATGGAAACGGCCGCATTGGGCGGGTGTTGAACAATTATTTTTTAATTCGCGAAGGTTACGTGCCAATCAACATAAAATTCGTTGACCGCGCCAGATATTACGAGGCTTTCAAAGAGTTCGACAAAAAAGGCACAACGAAAATCATGGAAGAAATTGTTGCCGCGGCGCTTTCTAGCAGCTATCACAAACGCTTGGCTTATTTAGAAGGAAGACAAATTATGACTTTGGTGGACTTCGCTAAAAGTTCTAAATCGTCGCACTCAAATTTGCTTAACAAAGCTAATCGCCAAACAATTGAAGCCTTCTTAGAAAAGGGCATTTGGAAGATTGCTGTTGAAAAAAAAGCGGCAAAATCAACGCGTAAAAAAGTTTCGGTTAAGAAAAAATAACACATGTTTGCAGCACTTTTCAGACTTAAAAATTTCGAAAAAAATTTCGCCTTTTTCGCGCCTTTTTCGCTTATCTGCTTTTTGCTTTTTTTAGGCGCCGCTGCTTTTTTTATCAGCATTTCTCCGCCAGATTATCAGCAAGGAAACGCGGTGAAAATAATGTACGTTCACGTTCCAGCCGCCTGGATGGCGCTGCTGATTTACACGCTGATGGCAACCTTCAACGTCTCTGGCTTCATCTGGAAAAATCCGTTTTTTTATTTGATCTCGCGCGTCATCGCGCCAATTGGTTGCGTCTTTACTTTCGTCACGCTTGTCAGCGGCAGCCTTTGGGGAAAGCCGATCTGGGGCACTTGGTGGGTTTGGGACGCGCGTTTAACTTCGGTGCTAATTTTATTTTTTCTTTACTTGAGCTACATCATTTTGCTTGGCGCTTTTGACGATAAAAGCAAAGGCGAAAAAATTGCCGCAATCATTTCAATTGTTGGCTTCATCAATGTTCCAATTATCAAATTTTCTGTCGAATATTGGAACTCGCTGCATCAGCCAGCCAGCATCATTCGCTCGAAAGGTGTAGCAATTGATCCGGCAATGCTGCGTCCACTTTTGCTGATGTTTGGCGTCTATTTTTCTTACTTCGTTTTCACCTCGCTGCTGTCAGCACGAGCAGAAATTTTAACCAAAAAATCGCGTAAATTATGACTTACGTTGTGACCGACAATTGCGTGCGTTGCAAATATACTGACTGCGTTTCGGTGTGCCCGGTGGATTGTTTTTACGAAGGTGAAAACATGCTGGTGATTGATCCAGAAGCTTGTATTGATTGCGGCGTTTGCGTGCCTGAATGCCCTGCAGAAGCCATCTCGCCCGAATCGCCAGATTTGATGAAGTGGGTTGAGATCAATCGCGAATATGCAAAAAAATGGCCGGTGATTACCAAGAAAAAAGCGCACCTTGCTGACGCAAAAGATTTCGACGGCATGCCAAATAAATTCGAAAAACTTTTCGATCCACGCCCGGCTAAACAAGAAACTCAAAAATAATTTTTAAAAATGACTACAGATAAAAACCGCGAAGCCTTCTTGCGCCTGCCTAAACCGCGTGCGGTGATTTTTGATTGGGACAATACTTTGGTCGATACTTGGCCGCTGATTTCTGAATCAATTGACACAACAATGCACGCCATGGGCAAAGAGAAATGGGGCCTTCAAAAGGTGCGCGACAATGTGCATAAATCGATGCGCGAATCTTTCCCAGAAATTTTTGGAAGCTCTTGGGAAGCTGCTGGCGAGATTTACAAAAATACTTATCGCTCAATTCATCTTGATAAATTGCATTTTTTGCCCGGCGCTTTGGAGCTAATAAACAAGCTGGAAGAAAAGGGAATTGTGCAGTTTTTGGTCAGCAATAAAATTGGCGTCACGCTACGCAAAGAAGCAGCAAAACTTGGCGTGGAGCAAAAATTTTTTTCGGTGATTGGTTCAATGGATGCAAATGCCGATAAACCAAGCAGAGAGCCGGTTGACGCTGCACTGCTTGGCAGCGATATTGATCCAAAAAAAGATGAGATTTGGTTTGTTGGCGACACAATTGCCGACGTTGAATGCGCTTACAATTCGGGTTGCCGACCTATTGTTTATGGGCATTCGTTGAATCAAATTTCTAAAACGATTCCGAAAGATTATTTGACACAGGGAAAAAATAATGAAGGCGCGCTGCCGCTTTATTTTGACCACGCCGAAATGATTAAAATCTTGGAGCGGTTTTAAATTTAATCGTCCTTCTCTTCTTTATCCTTTCTGCCCCGTCATCCTTGAATCCAAAGGCTTCAAGGATCTCGTTTTGTTCATCACTGTGAGGCTCTCTTAAGCTAAAACTCCTGAGATCCTCGACCCTGCGGGCCAAGGATGACGGGTAAGTGTATTACTCCTCGCCCCACATCTCAGAGCGCTTTATCCAACCTTTTTTGCCGTTAATTTTAACGCCACACCATTCGTCGATGCATTTGATGTAATCACCGATGACGTAATTTTCTAAGCGGAAAATGACGCGCGATTTTTCGCTGGGCTTACTGTGCAAATTGATGAAGCTGTTTTTAGTCAAAACCATCACCGTTCTTTTTTTAGTAAGTAGGCTTTGCATGACCCAGCCGGTGTGTCCTTCGTAGTCTTGGATTTCGTTCCAATTGTCATATTCGCTGATAACACGAATTGGAATTGCGCGTAATTTGAAGGTAAATTTCAGCGGATAATTTTGGCCCGGACCCGAGCGCACGTTGGTTTCGTTAGCGCGAAGTGAGGCGAAATAATTTACTTCGTGAACTTGTTGCGTGGCGAAAGCGGCAGAAAAATTTGCGAAAGTAAGAAGAAAGATCAGTGCAAATTTTTTCATTTTTTACCTTTCGATTTTGTTTCGCGGAATTTTTTTGCACCTTGCGCAATAGCTGTTTGCCTGGCTCTGGCAAAGGCAAGATCATCAGCAGCAACGTCTTTTGTGATCACACTTCCAGCAGCAATCAAAGCGCCATCGCCAATTTCAACTGGCGCAACTAGAGCAGAGTTTGATCCAACAAAAACTCCATCACCAATTTTGGTTTTTGATTTGTTGAAGCCGTCATAATTGCAAGTGATTGTGCCCGCACCGATATTGGCTTCAACGCCAACTTCAGCATCACCGATATAGCTTAAATGATTAACTTTTGCGCCTTTTTTTAAGTGCGATTTTTTCACTTCGACAAAATTTCCGATGCGAACATTTTCATCAATTTTGGTTTCTGGACGAATTCTTGCGAAAGGTCCAATAACCGCGCCAGCAGCGATCTGCGCACCTTCAATGTGAGTGAAAGATTTTATCTCAACATTTTTTGCAATCGAAACTTTTGGTCCAAAAAAAACTTGCGGATGAATTACGACGTCATTGGCGATTTTGGTGTCGAAAGAAAAATAAACTGAAAATGGATCAAGCAGCGTGACGCCTGATTCCATAAAGTTTGTGCGCATTTGATTTTGTTTTATTTCTTCAACTTCCGCCAATTCAACGCGCGAATTTACGCCAAGAACTTCAGTGATTTCAGTTTCTAAAAATCCACGCTTAAGACCCATTTCGCCTGCAATGCCAACGATGTCGGTAAGGTAAAATTCGCCAGCGGCGTTGTTGTCTTTAATTTGCGCTAAAAGTTGGTGAATTTTTTTGCCATCAATTGCCATCACGCCGGAATTGCACAGCGCAATTTTTCTTTCTTCAGCGCTGGCATCTTTGAACTCGACAATTTTTTCCAAGTGGCCTTTGGAATCAACAACCAAGCGGCCATAAGAATTTTCCTCTTCATCTTCAAAACCCAAAATACACAGTGAAAATTCATCAAGTTTTTTCAGCATTTTTTGCAGAGTTTGCGCTTCAATCAGCGGCGTGTCGCCGTAAAGAACTAAAACTTTTTCACCGATTTTTTGATTTTCCTTCACAGCGCAAGAAACCGCGTGGCCTGTGCCGCGGCGCTCTTTTTGGATGGTGAAATTTATTTTTACTTCGCTGTGAGTTTTTTGGATCTGCTCGCGAATTTCTAGCATCTCGTTCGAAATGACGATGGTGATATTTTGCGGATTCAGCGTTTTGGCTTCGTCAATCACCATATTCAACATCTCGCGGCCTGCAACTTTATGCATCACTTTTGGCAAATCCGATTTCATTCGAGTGCCTTTGCCAGCGGCAAGGATGATGATGGATAGAGTCATAATTCCGCGAAAAAGTTGAGGCCCCGCAATTGAATGCGGGGCGATTTTTAGTTAGCTGCTTTGTTCACCAATTTATTTTTTGCAATCCACGGCATCATGGCGCGAAGCTTTTCGCCGGTTGCTTCAATTGGATGAGCACGGCCTTTGGCGCGAAGTGCGTCGAAATTTTTCTTACCAGTTTTGTTTTCATTCATGAACTCGCGAACGAATTTTCCTTTTTGAATTTCTTTCAAAATCTTCTGCATTTCTTTTTTGGTTTTCTCGGTGACAACCCTTGGGCCGCGAGTCAAATCGCCATATTCTGCAGTATTTGAAATTGAATAGCGCATGTTGGCAATGCCGCCTTCATAAAGCAGATCAACGATCAGTTTCATTTCGTGAAGACATTCGAAATAGGCCATTTCTGGAGCGTAGCCAGCTTCAGTTAAAGTTTCAAAACCCGCTTGAATCAAAGCTGTGACACCGCCGCAAAGAACAGCTTGTTCACCGAAAAGATCAGTTTCGCATTCTTCTTTGAAGTTAGTTTCAATAATTCCTGAACGTCCGCCGCCAACACCTGAAGCGTAAGAAAGCGCTGTTTGCAAGGCTTTGCTTGAAACATCTTGTGCAACTGCAACCAAACATGGAACGCCGCCGCCTTTTACATATTCACCGCGAACCGTGTGCCCTGGGCCTTTTGGCGCGATCATGATGACATCTAAATCTTTTCTTGGTTTGATGAGTTTGAAGTGAATGTTGAGGCCGTGAGCAAAAGCAAGAGTGGCGCCTTTTTTTAAATTTTTCTTCAAGTCATTGGTGTAGATTTCGGCCTGAAGCTCGTCTGGAGTAAGAACCATAACCAAGTCAGCCCATTTAGCTGCGGCAGGGTTTGAAAGAACCTCGAAACCCGCATTCTGTGCTTTGACAATTGATGGAGAACCTTCGCGAAGAGCAATTTTTACTTCCGCAACACCGCTGTCGCGTAGGTTTTGTGCGTGTGCGTGTGCTTGCGAGCCATATCCGATGATGGCGATTTTTTTCGATTTAATGATATTTAAATCGGCATCTTTGTCGTAATAAACTTTCATGATTTAATAAAATGGGGGGTTAAGAGCTAGAGGCCAAAGGGGCGCGCAAACTAATTTTCAAAACTTAATTATGCCAGTTTTATTGAGCCTTTTCTTGGGCTTAATAGAAATGGTAAGCTCTCAGATAAAAACCAATTGATTTGGTTTTTAAGTTTGCAGAAAGACGCTAAACATTTATACGTCTTATACGTCTCAACAGTCACAACGATACATTCTTCTAGAATCGGCAGAAGAAGAGCTATTGCAAGATGTGGGTGGACATGATGCAGTACACGTTGAATTTCCAGCGCAATAACATTTAAACATTGTACCATTTATCGTATTTGGAGCGCTAGGAGAACTCGAAGTTCTAATAAAATTCCCCTGACTTGTTGAGTTGCATATATAGCCTGTGGTAATTGAGCATCCGCTCGATGCATGTCCTCTAAACATCTGATTAGGCGCAGATATCTGAGTCCACCTACATCCAGATCCTGTATTTGCAACACAAGCTGATCCATTCCAAGAATATCCACTAGAGCAAGAATCGCAGGCGGTAGGAAATCCAGAAATAGGATCGTTTTGCAATTTAATGGTACCGCCCGAGCAACTATAATATACAGAATCTAAAGAATGATATCCTGCAGCATTGCAACTTAACCACCCATTTCCAGATGCTACCGTAGTTCCGTTCACTATACCAGGAATTCCATTTGCAAGGCATGGAGGATTACAAGACCCAGTTATACTAAGGGTGCCAAGGGCAGATACTCCGCAAGTGTAAGTGACGGAACCATTGTAATTTGGGGCATTGCAGTTTTGCGTTCTTGAGCTTGTGGTATAGCTAACCGTTGTTCCATTAGTGATTCCGGGTACATTATTGAATTCACAAGGATAGTCGCATGTGTAAAGATTGTGGGTTTGCGAAGAACTTGTTGGCGTTGTACTTACGCAACTAGGATCGCTATAAGAACCGTTACTACTGTAATAGAAACTGTAACAGTTAAAAATACCTTTGATCGAAGCTAGGTTAGTTACTGAAACAACACTTTGGCTTGAATTTAGAGAGATCGTATTGCCGGAGTATGGATTGGTGATCAATATCGATTTTCCAACAAGGGCAGTTGAACAAGTGTTTGATAGAGCGCCGCTAGAATGTAGATATCCTGTAAATTGACCCGAGGTAGAATTAAAAGCTAAATTCCACCTTCCAGCAAGAATACATTGATTGTTGTGGGAAACATATCCGGAGGCACAGCTACAAGTTCCACTTACGGTTGCAGCTCCAGCCGTTGTGCAAGTGTAAGTTGGTGCAGGAGAGCTTGCAACATAGCCAGATGCGCAAGGGGAAGAAATTGTTAGCGGTGAAGCAGTGTAAATTAGTTCAGTTTTAGCAGCAAAGCCATTTGCAGCAGCAATTGTGCAAGTAACCTGATCACAAGTTCCGCTAACTGTTGCCGCTCCAGAAGCTGTGCAAGTATAAGTTGGAGACCCAGTATATCCACTCTGGCAAGGGGTTGGGATTGCCGTTGGACTTGCCGCATAATTTAATCCAGTTTTAGCCACAAAGCCATTTGCAGCAGCAATTGTGCAAGTAACCTGATCACAAGTTCCGCTAACTGTTGCCGCTCCAGAAGCTGTGCAAGTGTAAGTTGGTGCCGGAGAGCTTGCAACATAGCCAGATGCGCAAGGAGAAGAAATTGTTAGTGGTGAAGCAGTATAAATTAAGCCGGTTTTAGCAGCAAAACCGTTTGCTGCAGCAATTGTGCAAGTAACCTGATCACAACTTCCACTGGCAATTGTTGCAGGTCCATTTGACGTACAGGTATAGGTTGGTGCAGGAGAGCTAGCGGTATATCCTGTAGCGCAAGGGCTGGAGATTGTTGCTGCTGAGGCTGTGTAGGCTAATCCAGTTTTGTCATTAAAGCCGGTGACGCTGGTAATTGAGCAGGTGGTTGAAGAGCAAGAGCCGCTGGTGTTTAGACTGCCATTGGTGCAGGTATAGCTAACTGTTCCAGAGCTTCCTGGTTGGTTGCAAGTTAAGTTGCCTGTGCCGTGATGAACGCTGGTATTGTCAATACCAGTAATGCCAGATACAGCACAATCAGATTTACAAGTTCCGCCAGACATTGAATAGCCCGAAGCGCAAGAACAAGAGCCGGTGGTGTTGAGAGTACGATTTGAGCAAGTGTAAGAAATTGTTCCAGCATAGCCAAAAGCGTCACAAGAAAGATTTCCAGAGCCAGCGTCAGCAGAAGTTGCGGTTACGCCAAGAATTTCTTCATTACCAATTGAGCAGTTAGATTGACAAACTCCGTCAACCTTGGTGTATCCCGAAGCGCAAGAACAAGTTGATGCAGCATTGAAGTCTCCGTTAGAACAAGAGTAAGAAGACGAGCCCGTATAACCACTGGCATCACAATTTAGCGAACCATTTCCTTCAGAAACGAGGTAAGTTGTTGTACCAATAAGATCGACACTACAAGAACCAGCTATACACTGCGAACCAGAGATTGTTCCATTGGTGCAGCTAAGATCTTCACCGTTGCTGGCTAGTAGCCATTTCTTTGCGAGATATTCCTCAACTTCGGTTCTTTCTTGATTATCTAGGGCGCGATCAAAGGCGATTATTTCACCTAATTCTCCATTATATCCTTCACCAATTTTAAGACTATCGATGTTTGAGAGTTTGTTAGTATTATCAGACTGAGAGGCTAAAATCCCGTTAACATAAACTGCTTTTCCAACTCCAGAATCTTGAATGAAGGTGACAATTTTAGGCTGTTCACCTTCGGCGCCAAAGGCACCCACTGAACCGTTATAACTATTGGCGCTTCCTTGAGCATGAGTGATTTTTCCAGATGAGCCATAACCAAGACGCAGAGAACGATTAGTATCTGTGCTGCTATTGCTGATAAAGAAATTATTAACTTTATCGCTTTGTCTTTTTTCAACGAAAAAAAAAGTATAGTCTTTATCGTTTAAGAACTTTCCATCAACAGTAAGATACTTGTTAGAACCATCAAACCTTACCGCGTGAATGCGGTTAATCGTATTAGCATAAGTTGGTTGGTTTGCCAAATCGCTTTGTGTTGCATCATTCTCGTTTTGTAAAAGATTATTATGCCAAGAAGAAATTGAACTACCGTCAGAACTTTCCGCATCAGAGAAACTTGTCTCCAAACTTGACTCTAACCACAAAGAAACACCTTCAATTGTATTAATCGGTGAGGCCATCGTCAAAGCATGAGCATTAGCCATGCGAATTTTACTGATAATCACACCACTCGTTACAACAGCTGCAGTGATAACACCAAGGATTAGGATTACGATCGAGAGTTCTATGAGGGAGAAGGCGCGGGGCTTGGTTGTAGCCTTAGATTTAAAAAACCTTAAGCACCATTGGTTTAACATCGTAAATCGAAGAGGGATTAAAAAAGATTTTGCACTTCTAAAAAACAGCTAAACAAACTGGCAATTATTTTCTACTCACTTCCAGCTTATTTTTCTAAAATGACCGCCACTTCTCACATTCGAAATTTCTCCATCGTTGCGCATATCGATCACGGAAAATCGACACTTTCTGATCGTCTAATTCAAGAATGCGGCGCCATCTCAGATCGCGAAATGACTTCGCAAATTCTTGATTCGATGGATATTGAAAAAGAACGCGGAATCACCATCAAAGCCCAAACCGTGCGGCTCTCATACAAGGCGCTCGATGGCGAAACTTACATGTTGAATTTGATGGATACTCCCGGCCACGTAGATTTTGGCTATGAAGTCAGCCGCTGTTTAGCTGCATGCGAAGGTTCAATTTTGGTTGTTGATTCCACGCAAGGAGTTGAAGCGCAAACGCTAGCCAACGTTTATCAGGCAATTGACAATAATCACGAAATCGTTCCGGTTTTAAATAAAATCGACCTGCCCGCTTCCGACCCAGAATCAGTTAAAAAACAAATTGAAGAAGTAATTGGAATTGACGCCTC
This sequence comes from Rickettsiales bacterium, assembly GCA_044360285.1. Classification (GTDB taxonomy): domain Bacteria; phylum Pseudomonadota; class Alphaproteobacteria; order Rickettsiales; family UBA1997; genus UBA2645. The sequence goes on along the minus strand of JBIKKP010000005.1, from coordinate 22,246 downwards.
GGAAGCAATTTTAGTTTCTGCAAAAACTGGCGTAGGAATTCGCGACACACTTGAAGCAGTAATCAAAAAACTTCCCGCGCCAAAAGGAAATCCAAGCGGCGATTTCAAAGCACTTTTGATTGATAGTTGGTATGACCCATACCTTGGCGTGATAGTGCTGGTGCGGGTAATTGATGGCTCAATCAAAAAAGGTCAGAAAATAAAAATGCTTGCCGCCAACGCCACTTACCAAGTTGATTCCGTTGGATTTTTCACACCAAAAAAACATTTCTGCGAAGAACTCTGTGCCGGCGAAGTTGGATTCATCAACGCGCAAATCAAACAAGTGGCTGATTGCAAAGTTGGCGACACAATAGTCATGAACGGCAACGACAACGCCACGCCACTTCCCGGATTTAAACAAAATCAGCCGGTAGTTTTCTGCGGAATTTATCCAATTGACGCTTCCGAATTTGAAAAATTCCGCGACTCGCTCGCCAAGCTGCATCTCAACGATGCCTCTTTCGAGTATGAAACCGAAACCTCTTCCGCACTTGGCTACGGCTTTCGCTGCGGCTTCCTTGGTTTGCTGCATTTGGAAATTGTTTTGGAACGTTTGGAGCGCGAATTTGATCTCGATTTAATCACCACCGCGCCTTCGGTAATTTACAAAATTCACTTACGCGATTCTTCCATAATTGAAATCCACAGCCCAGCAGAAATGCCTGATCCAGTAAAAATTGAATCAATGGAAGAGCCGTGGATCAAGGCAACAATCATGACGCCAGACGAATATCTTGGTGCAGTGCTTGACTTGTGCACACAAAAACGCGGCGCGCAAAAAGAGCTAAGCTACGTGGGAGATCGCGCCATGTTGGTTTATCGACTTCCGCTCAACGAAATTGTTTACGACTTTTACGATCGCCTAAAATCTTGCTCGCGCGGCTATGCCAGCTTCGATTGGCAAATGGATGGATATGAAGAAAGCCAGCTGGTCAAACTCAACATCATGGTTAACGGCGAAACGGTCGACGCGCTTTCATTCATCACCCACAAAACTCACGCCGAAAGTCGCGGCCGCAAAATCTGCGCCAAACTGAAAGAATTAATTCCAAAACAAATGTTTAACATCGCCATTCAAGCGGCGATTGGCGGAAAAATTATTGCGCGTGAAACTGTGACGGCGATGAGAAAAGACGTGACGGCAAAATGCTATGGCGGCGATATTTCCAGAAAGAGAAAACTTCTCGATAAGCAGAAAAAAGGTAAAAAGAAAATGCGCGAAATTGGCAATGTGGAGATTCCGCAAAGCGCGTTTTTAGCAGCGTTAAAGTTAGACAGTTAAGAGCTTGTTAACGTTTCGTTCCTTTTTTCGCTCCGCTCAAAGAGAACTCACGCCTGGGCTTGCGTCGCTTTGCTCCTGATCCCGTTTTTGACTAAAAACAGCCGTTAAGGCTGTTTTCTTAACGTCAAAAACCCGCAAAGCGCGTTTTTAGCAGCGTTAAAGTTAGACAGTTAACCCGCCGCAACCTCAGTTCCACCGACCCTTTGCATAGCTGGCACATGAGGTGGCTTAGGATGGCCTTGAAATTCACCAAAACCACCAACTCCTCCAAGCGAGGTTCTAAGTTCATCTCTCTCTGTCTTCGATAACACAACAGAACGATGAGCGTTTCCACCTCGATCATCGCCAACTTCACCAGACGCAATTGGAAGAACAGAATCAGAATCACGCGAAGGAGTTTCCACCGCTGCAGTTAAAGAAGAAGCAACCGGTGCAGTCGGTGTGCCCGTATCAGTTGGTGTCGTTGCAGCACCAGAAGTTGCCGATGTTACAAGAGAAGCATCAGCGGAATGTAAACTTGAATCATGTTCAGCAGCAACTTTTCCGACGCTGCTGCTTTGCAAGATTTTTTGAGCAGATTCTAACTTAGCCTCCTGGTCATCTAAAGTTGTAAGCAAATCTTCGGTTAAATGTGCAGTTGCAGCAGCAACAGCACCTCGCGCATGTTTATTGCCCAGAGCAGGAGGCGCCTCCAAAGCCAGAGTTGTATCTAGAGCTGCGCCCTCAACTTTAGTCGAAGCTGGAGCTGCTTCAGGCTTTGCCAACGGAGATTCTTTTGACTCTTTTTCTTCCTCCTCTTCGTCTTTTGCCTTTGGCGCTGCAGCAGCCGCAGTTGGCGCTTCATTATCCATATCTTGCAACATCTTCGATAAATGGTCTGGCTGCGCCGAAGCACCATCCAAGCTCTCATTCATCACGTGCTCTTCTTTTTTGTCAGCGCCGATATTTTTGGTCGCAATCAGAAAAAGCATAGCAAGAACAAAACCAAAACCTGGGAAAAGAGCAGCAATTGTAATGGCTACGGCGCCTTTTCCACCAACAATCAGGCCCTGTTTCCAATTTCCTTTATTCTTAAAAGTGACGTCTGAGCTATTGCCCTGAGTTGCTTTTGAATCATCTGGCGCATCTTTTTCGACATCTTCTTGCTCTTCTTCGTCATCGACGGCACTTGGCATATGAACCGCACTGCGCGGTGTGGCAACAGCTGGATTTGCCGACTCATCAACAACAGTCTCAGCTTGTGGACCAGCAAGAAATTCTTGGCTTTTTTTCAGCAAAGATTGCGATGAAGCCTGAAAAGCAGCAGCAATTACTGGTTTTAAATTATCATGAACGGCCTGGTGAGTAGCAGAGAATGCTTCTACTGTAGCATCGCAAGATTCTTCAGGGGTTCTTGGATCATCACTTGCCAAAAAAGAAAATTTATCCCTTAAGGTATCAATACCTTGCCGCCTTTGCTCTTCCGTTAGCGGATCGCCCTGCTCAAGAGTTGCGCAAACCATATCAGCGTAGAACTGCAAAGCTGTATCAGGACAACTTTCAGCAAGCGCTCGAATGATTTCGCTTTTTTGCTCAAGCGAATCATCCCCGCCCAAAACTTCCGCAACCGAGCCAAAAGCAACGCTGGCCTCTTCTGGATTAGAAATAAAAACAAGCTGATCTGGGCGCCGCGCAGCAAATCCTTCTAAAGCTTGCACTGTTCGCTCTGGATCTTGCGACGCAGCAATCTCCGCAACGACATCTTCTGGAACACCGCCTGCGAGTAAAACCTCTGGAGTGAGATGTTGATCAAAAGAATGTCGAAAATCTGAAACATCTTCCATATCCTCATCCTCATCAATTTCTTCCACTCTCATATCACCATCATTTCGAACTCGATCCAAAACAGGCACAAAAGGAGCCTGCGAAACTTGCTCTACGGCTTCTCTAGCTACTGGAGCAGCTCTTGATACATCAGCTCGTTTTTGCCTCATATCCGCAGTAACTTTTGCAGCTTGAGAAGCATTATCTGGAAGATCTAGATCATCATCTTCATCAAATCTTACATCATTATCTTCACCATCTCCCTCATAACCGTCAGCACCATCAACGCCATCTGTTAAACCAGTCGATCCAATAGGTGCAGCATCATCTTCTCGCAGATCTGTTGCTTCATCTGGCTCCCGCGCTGGTTTTGCAGCTGTTAAAACTACTGGCTCTTGAGCTGCATCTTCTGCCACTCCATATGGTTCCGGCTGATGATCTACTGCCGCACCTGTATCAAGTGCAGTTAGTGAAGAATCATCCACTGCTGCCGCGTCTGGCTGCTGTTTTGACTCTGTAGTAGCAATTGGATGAGCTGCATCTGACTCAGGCCTTTCTGGCTCTGAAGGTGTTAAACGATCTGCTACAGCTAGATCCGTCTCAAGTGCAGTTGGTGAAGGATCTACTTCAGCATTACCTTCTAATTCAAAAAAAGCGCGCGCTACTGCATCGGTATCAGCACTGGCTTGACCATCTCCCCGGGTTGCCATAAGCGCTTCTACGTCACGTCGTAACTGAGCATCGTCAACTACACGAACAACCTCCGCAGCCTGCGCTACAGCTACTGGCGAAATTTCTGAGAAAGATGACATCTCACCAAGCGCATCGCCGACTCCTTCATCTACTGCCGCCATAAAATCAGCTACTACTTTTGCATCGGCTGCATCTTTTGCAGCTTGCTCATCAGTATCGACAGGACTTAGAACATCAGCTGGTGGTGAAGGAGCCTCAGCAGCAGTCTCTCCAGGCAACACTTCTGCTTCTGCGATTACATCTGGTGCAACAGCGGCTAGCGTAAATGATTTCGGCGATACTGGTGGCGATGGTTGCGGCGATGCTGCTGCAGAAGTGGAAGTTGCTACTGATGCAAGAGGAGATGGGGAGCGTGTGGCAGGAGATGTCGAACGAGTGCGCCGACCTGGCTGCAAATGATAGGTGAGCGCCGGTCCCTTAAGAGTCTCTTTGCCCATTGCGCGAAGCACATTTGGTACATCAACTTCTACTCGATCCAGATTTCTCAAAACACCATCACCCGCTTTGAGTAAATCAGAATCTCCTTCTTTAGACGTGTCTAATGCAGGCCCCATTGCTCCTCTTATCGTCGGTGAAATCTTTTGCTCTCGCCTTGTTTGCAATGCACGAACCCTTCTTGCTTCCGCCTCTTTTTGCTTAGCCTCAAACTCTTTTTCTTTGGCAGCCCTTCTTCTTTCTTCTTCTATTTTTGCCTCTGCTCTTTCAAGTTCAGCCCTTCTTTGCGCTGCTGCCGTTTGTCTGCCTTCGCTAGAAATAGGATTTGGAGCTACAAAACTAGTATCCGAATGCCTATCTAAAAGTCTGCGCGCCATCTCAGAAGGACTTCCACTAACAATAGCTTGGCCGGCGCTAGATAATGAACTTCTACTTCTTGGACGCGGTAATGACATTTTTTTAAAATTGGTGGGTGGTAGAAGACTCGAACTTCCGACCTCTACGATGTCAACGTAGCACTCTAACCAACTGAGCTAACCACCCGTATTCACTGAGTTTACTTTCGCACTCAAGTAAGCCTGAAAAGCCCTCCTTAGCTAAAGCTATGGAGTGCAGCAGTTTTTCTAAATTCACCAGGTTCCTTAAGAAAAACTATCCGGCCCGCCATCCGAAGCTCGCATCAGCGAGCGTAGGATGGTGCGGTCGAGAAGACTCGAACTTCCACGGGTTTTACCCCACAACGACCTCAACGTTGCGCGTATACCAATTCCGCCACGACCGCAAAAATCCACACAAAATCAAAGTCTTCGCCACAGGTTTTAAGCGCCGCTGCAAGATTTTTTAATTTTGATTTTAGATTAAGAATTTAGATTTTTTTAAAAGCGCAATGTTTAAAGTGAAACTCAATTTTTATGAAAAAAGCAATCGTCTTGCTTAGCGGCGGACTTGATTCCACAACAGCTTTAGCAATTGCCAAAAATCTTGGTTTTGAAATTTATGCGCTGAGTTTTTCTTATCATCAACGTCATGAAGTTGAGTTGGAATTTGCTAAAAAAATCGCCAAAAATTTTGGTGTAAAAGAACATAAAATTGCCAAAATTGATCTGCATATTTTTGGTGGCTCGGCGCTGACTGATGAAGGAATTGCAGTGCCGAAGAGTGAAGGTTTGCCAGAAAAAATTCCCGTCACTTACGTTCCAGCGCGCAACACAATTTTCCTTTCTTATGCACTGGCTTATGGCGAAGTTGTTGGCGCTTTTGATATTTTTATTGGCGTGAACGCGGTTGATTACAGCGGCTATCCTGACTGCCGCGACGAATTTATTCGCGCGTTTGAGAAGTTGGCAAACCTTGCCACTGCTGTTGGAGATGAAGGGAAAGGCGAATTTAAAATTCACACGCCGCTAATTTCCCTGGGAAAAAAAGAAATTATTGAAGCGGGCTTGAAGCTTGGCGTTGATTACTCAGGCACGCATAGTTGCTATGATCCAATTGAAAAAAACGGTGAGGTTTTGGCGTGCGGTTTATGCGATTCTTGTCGCTTGCGGCTTGCTGGATTTGCGGCGGCGGGGGTTGAAGATGGAGTTAGATATCGGAGTAACAACTAAGCCATGCTTCGACAGGCTCAGCATGACTTAGTCACCCTGAGCCTGTCGAAGGGTGACGCTGCCGGCCCCAGATTAAACACAAAAAAAGCCCCCGAATTTTCATTCGGGGGCTTTTCTTTTAGCTAACTGCCCGTAGGGACCGTAAGCTATTACATATTTTCAGAGATGTATTTAACAGCGCTGCCAACAGTAGTAATTTTTTCAGCAGCATCGTCTGGAATTTCGATTCCGAATTCTTCTTCAAATGCCATAACCAATTCAACTTGATCCAAGCTGTCAGCTCCCAAATCATCGATGAAGCTTGCTGCTTCAGTTACTTTCACTTCTTCAGCGCCCAAATGGTTGATGATGATTTTTTTTACTCTGTCAAAAATCTCGTTGTTGGTAGTCATAAAATTTAATTGTTATTGATAAAAAAATTTCGCTTTTGAAAGGAAAACCTAAGCAAAATTTTGCTTTTGAATTAAGGCTTAAAATTTTTTTAAGAGCGCGGCAACCTAAAAACCGGAATTTAAATAGCAAACAAAAAACCTGCAGCCTTTCAGCCTTAGTGCCAGAAGGGCGCGCGGGCTTTTTACCTTGGCATTATTGCCATGATTTCGCCAGAAAAAATCCGTGATTTTGCCTCGTTAAAAAAGGGCAAAAAGCCAAAAAATTTTTCTAAAAAATGATGTTCTTGTTCAACAACTTCCACTTCAATTAATGGAAGATTTTTTACGTCAATTTTTTTGCTCGCTAAAAAATTAAGCGCCGCATCTCTTCCGCCAACTTCATCAATTAATCCAAGTTGCAAAGCTTGTCTGCCGGTAAAAACGCGACCATCAAAAGCTTGCGCATTTTTAATTTTATCGCCCCTTCTTTCACGAACTAACTCAACAAAAAATTTGTAAGAATCAGCAATTGACTCACCAATGGCGCGATCAACCTGTGGATTTGATTTTTCGAAAGGCGAAGGTGCACCTTTAAAAATTGAAGATTTATAAGTGGTAAGTTTGACACCAAGTTTGTTGGCTAATTCAGTCACTTCTGCCGATTCCATCAAAACGCCAATTGATCCGGTGAGCGTGCCGTTATGCGCAATTATGTGATCTGCGGCAACTGCGATCATATAGCCGCCAGATGCAGCAAGTGAGCCCATTGTCACCACAAGTGGTTTTTCTTTAGCGATTGCCGCTAGCTCATTGTGTAAAATTTCGCTGCCAACAATTCCGCCACCAGGGCTGTTGACGTTGACAATTACCGCTTTGATTGACTTGTCGGCAAGAACTTCAGCAAGAACGCCGCTGCGATAATCATCTTCAAGGATCACACCCTCGATTTTTATTTCGGCGATATAATCACCATGAACTAAATCACCCGACAACGAACCGCCACCGAAAAGACCGTGAAACAACAATAAAGCAGAAAACACCGCCAACATTATGGCGATGTTTCTCCATTTATGGAGTTTGTCTTTTAGGTAAATCAGTGCCGCAAAATTGTCGGGTGATTTCATAAATTACTCTTTTTTGTCACCAACAGAAAGAGAGCCAAGCACATCGCCGGCGATGCTGCCAATGCTGGTTCCGCTGTTTTCTTCAGAATAGAAGTGAGATTCGCGCTCGTCAGATTCCATGTCTTTAATTGAAAGCAACAATTTGCCGCTGACTTTGTTGAAGAGCATGACTTTCGCTTCGATACGATCGCCAACTTCATATTTCTCAGTTTTTTGGTCGTGCTTGTTATTAGAGATATCGAGTCTTTTGATGATCGCTTTCAATCCGCTATCAAGTTCAACTTCGAGGAAGTCTTTTTTCACGTTAATCACTACACAAGAAACAACAAGATTTGGTTCGATTTTGTCGAGCTCAGCTTTGAAGGTTGAGTTATCGAGCTGTCTGATACCAAGAGAAATGCGCTCTTTTTCGTAGTTGCTGCCAAGAACCATGACTTTGATTTTTTCATCTTTCTTGAATTTCTTCATGACTTCTTCAGTAGCACCTTCTGACGAAATGTCAGAAACGTGAACAAGTCCGTCAACGCCGCTATCGAAGCCAACGAAAAGACCGAATTCAGTGAAGTTTTTCACCACACCTTCAACAACATCACCGACTTTATGTTTGTCAGAGAAATCCTGCCAAGGGTTTTTCTCGCATTGTTTCATGCCAAGAGAAATACGGTGATTCTGCGAGTTGATGTCAAGAATCATCACTTCCACTTCTTGTCCTGGATTAATGAATTTGCTTGGAAGCGCATTATTTTTCAGCCAGCTCATTTCTGAAACGTGGACCAAACCTTCAATTCCGCGTTCGATTTCAACAAAAGCGCCGTAAGTAGTGATGTTGGTAGCTTTACCTTTCACAACTGCGCCAACTGGATATTTCTGAGCAATTGATTCCCAAGGATTTTGCTGCAATTGCTTCATGCCCAAAGAGACGCGCTTAGTTGCTTCGTCATATTTGATCACTTGCACTTTGATTTCTTGGCCAACTTTTAGAACTTCGGAAGGATGTCTAACGCGGCACCAAGAGATGTCGGTTAAGTGCAACAATCCGTCGAAACTGCCGAAATCAATGAACGCACCGTAGTCGGTGATGTTTTTAACAATACCGTCCAAAGCATCGCCAACCTTGATAGTAGATAGAACGCGATCTTTTTCCACAGAGCGTTGAGTTTCCAAAATAGCTCTTCTTGAAACCACGACGTTACCGCGTATGTCGTCGATTTTAAGTACTTGTACTTTTTCAACTTTGTTGATGAGGAAAGCATCGTCAGACAACAACATGGTGTCGACCTGGCTTCTTGGCAAAAAGCAGATGATGCCGTTGATGTCAACAGCGTAACCGCCTTTAACTTTACCGATAATTTTTCCTTCAACGATTGCTTTATCTTCCAAACATTGCTTGAGGAAGTGCCAGTTGTTGTAGCGGCGCGCGTTATCGCGGCTGATGATAAGTTCGCCTCTTTTGTTTTCTAGGCGTTCAAGGAAAATGTCGACAACGTCGCCTTCTTGAATTTCGCCGTCGCGTCTGAATTCAGCGATGTCGATAAAACCAACTGATTTAGCGCCGATATCAACAGCAACGCCTTTGTCGGAAATACCAACAATTACGCCTTTGACAACGGTTCCTTCGATCAGCTTTTGGCTGTCCTTTTCATATTCTTCGAAGAGTTGGGCAAAATTTTCTTGTGCAAAAGCCGGAGCCTTTTCTTGTGTTTTTTCTGTCATTTTTGGAAGTGTGGAAAAGCCGAATTGGATCTCGATTTGAGAGGCTTTCCAGAGTTAGAGGTTAAGTAAAAAAAGCTTAGATGCCTGACGCAAAATTAAGTTTCTTAAAAAAGAGACGGCGCAACCTAGAAATCAGTTTTCTAAAGGCAAATATAAATCTTACCCACCAGCCGTCATCCTTGAAGCCAAAGGCTTCGAGGATCTCGTGAGCTTTAGCTGCAGAACAAAACAAGATTCCTTGCTCGGGCCCTTGCTCGGGCGGCATTTGTAATGCCGCCCGTAAAGTTCATGCCAAAAGAACCGAGAACTCGGATAATTTTTGCATGAACCTGCGGGCGGGGTTGCAAACCCAGCCCGAGACGGGCCCGAGCAAGATTTTAGTGCAGAACAAAACAAGATCCTCGAAGCCTTTGGCTTCAAGGATGACGGTTTTTGTTAGGCGGTCGCACCAAAAAATAAAACCTTGCAGCCCAAAAACCCTTTTTTAGAAAGACCGACTAATTTAGTGGGTCTTTCCCAAACTCAACTCAATCCAATGATTCTAACAACCAAAGCACGCTACGCCGTAATGGCAGTAATGGAACTTGCTGACGAAAAAAATTCCGCGCCGCTTTCGCTGGCCGAGATTTCGAAACGCCAAGAAATTTCGCTCTCTTACCTTGAGCAAATCTTCGCGCGCCTTAGAAAATCGGGCATTGTCGCCTCAATTAAAGGTCCGGGCGGCGGTTATGTTTTGGGAAAAGACTACGGCAAAATCACCATCGCCGAAATCATCAAAGCCATGGGCGAGCCAATTAAAATGACACGTTGCGGCAATGTTAAAAAAAGCTGCATCGCCGGAAATATCCGCTGCAAAACCCACCATTTGTGGAGCGGACTGGAAAATAAAATTTACGACTATCTCGACTCAATTTCACTCGAAGGCCTATGCAAAAAGTAATCTACCTCGACCACAACGCCACCACCAAACTAGCACCAGAAGCCCTTGCCAAAATGAACGAGGTTTACGCTCTGCCTCTAAACAATTCATCAACACACCAATTCGGCCGCCTTGCTTATCAACTGGTTGAAGAAGCGCGCGAGGAATTGTCGAAATTTTTAAACGCCCAAAATTATCAAATAATTTTCACCGGCAGCTCTACAGAAGCAACGAACCAGGTCTTTTTTTCATCAGGCGTAAAAACGATTTTATTTTGCCCGTTCGAGCATTCTTCCGTCTATAATTCCAGGCCAAAAGATGCAGAAATCATCGAGCTTGCAGCCCTAGAAAACGGCCTACTTGACCTTGATGACCTAAAAAACCAACTCGACAAAATTTCCAACAAAAATTTCTTAGTGTCGCTGATGCTTGCCAATAACGAAACCGGCGCAATTCAGCCGGTAAAAGAAGTGGCACAAATTGTTCACCAAAAAGGCGGACTAATGCATTGCGACATCGTGCAAGCTGCTGGAAAAATTCCCGTCGATTTAGAAGAACTAAACCCAGATTTCGTCTCAATTTCCGCCCATAAAATCTGCGGCCCGCAAGGCGTTGGCGCACTTTTGGTTCGCAAGGGAATTGAAATTGAACCGCTAATTCACGGCGGAAAACAAGAAAAAGGAAAACGCGCAGGAACCAGCAATACAGCAGGGATTTCCGCTTTTGGTGTTGCCTGCAAACTTGCTGCAACGCGCCTTGAAGCTTACCAAAATCACGTCGTCAAACTTCGCGATTATCTTGAAAGCGAACTCAAAAAAATTGCCGGCGAAAAAGTAAAATTTTTCTGCGACAGCGTTGCGCGCCTTCCAAACACAAGCTACGTTGCTTTGCGCGATGTTGAGGCGCAAACGCAAATGATTTTTTTCGACCTCAATAAAATCTGCATCAGCGCTGGCGCCGCCTGCTCTTCTGGCACCACCGCCGCACCACGCGTTTTAAAAGCAATGAATGTTGCCAAAGAATTTTCCGGCAGCGCAATTCGCGTCAGCCTTTGCTCTGAGACAACCAGCGAAGAAATTAATCACTTCATCCAAACCTGGAAAAAACTTTACGAAAGAACCGCACAAAAATAATGAAACTGCCAATTTACTTAGACTATCAAGCCACCACACCAACCGATTCGCGCGTAATTGATGCGATGGTTGATTGCATGAAAAATAATTTCGGCAACCCACATTCGCGCACGCACGCTTTTGGTTGGAAGGCCGAAGAAGCGGTTGAAATCGCGCGTCGCCAAGTTGCTGATTTGATTAACGCTGACGAAAAAGAAGTATTTTTTACGTCAGGTGCAACCGAATCAAATAACATCGCCATCAAGGGCGTGGCACGGTTCTATGGTGCTTCCAAAAATCATATCATCACTGTTGCAACCGAGCATAAATGCGTAATCAACTCGGCGCGCGACTTAGAGCAGGAAGGATTTGAAGTGACTTTCCTTCCCGTAAAACAAAATGGATTGATTGATTTAGAACAGCTTGAGAAGTCAATCAAACCCACAACCTGCTTGGTTTCGGTGATGGCGGTGCATAATGAAATTGGCGTGATCCAACCACTCAAAGAAATCGGCACGCTTTGTCGCAAAAATGGCGTGTTTTTCCACACCGACGCAGCGCAAGCTTTTGGAAAAATTCCGCTCGATGTTGAAGAGATGAAAATCGATTTGATGAGCATTTCCGGCCATAAAATTTACGGCCCCAAAGGCGTTGGCGCAATTTACATTCGAAGAAAACCACGAGTTCGCATCAAACCAATTTTTTCTGGCGGCGGACAAGAGCGCGGAATCAGGTCTGGCACGGTTCCAACGCCACTTGCAGTTGGACTTGGTTTGGCAGCAGAAATTGCAAAAAACGAAATGGAAAAAGATTTCGCGCATATTTCGCGCTTAAGCAAAAAACTTTACGATGGCGTGATGAAAGCTACGCACGTCTATCTCAACGGCGATTTAAAAAATCGATGGGTGGGCAATTTAAACTTTTCTTTCGCCGGAATTGAAGGCGAGTCAATGATCATGGCGCTCAAAAGCCTGGCTGTTTCAAGCGGTTCGGCCTGCACTTCTTCAAGCCTTGAACCATCTTACGTTTTACACGCGCTTGGTCTTGAAGACGACTTGGCGCACACTTCAATTCGCTTCGGAATTGGCCGCTTCACCACTGACGAAGAAATTGATTTTGCAATCGACCTTATCTCACAAAAAATCGACAAACTCCGTGAGCTCAGCCCGCTGTGGGAGATGATTCAAGACGGTGTCGACTTGAAGTCGATTAATTGGAAAACTCACTAAAAACAGGTAACTTTATGGCTTATTCACAAAAACTTTTAGACCACTACGAAAATCCGCAAAACGTGGGATCATTTGGTAAAGACGAAAAAAATATCGGCACCGGACTAGTCGGCGCGCCGGCTTGCGGCGACGTGATGAAATTGCAAATCAAGGTTTCTGATGATGGAACCATCGAAGATGCAAAATTCAAAACTTTCGGATGCGGCTCAGCTATTGCTTCCAGCTCACTTGCCACTGAATGGATTAAGGGTCGAAAAATCGATGACGCGGCGCAAATTACCAATTCGCAAATCGCGCAAGAATTGTCTCTGCCGCCAGTAAAAATTCACTGCTCGGTGCTTGCTGAGGAAGCAATTAAAGCGGCAATTGAGGACTATAAAAAACGTCAAGATGCTTAATTTTTCTTCAACTGGCAACCCAATTGTAGACTACCTCAAGCTCACCGACGGCGCGATGACGCAAATCAAAGAGCTGCTTGCGGCAAGAAACGAGCCCTGCGAAGGAATACGCGTTGGAGTGCGTACGCGCGGCTGCTCAGGAATGAGCTACACCATCGAATACGCACTCAAAGAAAAAAATATCACAAAATTTGATGATGTCGTGATACGCGATGGAGTCTCTGTTTTCATAGATCCAAAGGCTTCGATGTTTTTAATTGGCAGCGAAATGATTTACAAAACTGACGAGCTCAACGCTGGTTTTGACTTTGTCAATCCAAACGAAAAAGGCCGTTGCGGCTGTGGGGAGAGCTTCAAAGTATGAAAAATTTTTTCGATTTATTTGCACTGCCGCAAAAATTTGCACTCGATTTGGAGGCGCTGGAAAAAAAATATCTCGAATTTCAAAACCTCTTCCATCCAGACAAATCAAGCTCTGATGACATTTCCAAATCAATTGAAGTCAACCAAGCTTACAAAATTTTAGCCGATGATTTTTTGCGCGCTTGCCATCTTTTGCAGCTAAAAAATGTTGATATTTTGAATGATGAAAAAGCTACGAATGTAGATATTGCAACGCTGCAAGAGGTTCTCGATTTGCAGGAAAAAATTTTTGAAATTTCACAAGAAGAAGAAATTCGTAATTTGCAAAATCAGCTAAATTTAAAAATCAGATTGCTGTTGGCTGATTTTGTAAAACACTTCGAAGCCGCTGAAATCAAGGAAGCAACGCAGATTTTAATTAAAGTAAAATATCTAAAAAAATCTCTCCAAGATTTAAAAATTCGCAAACAGAAGATTTAAAATGGCCCTCCTTCAAATCACCGAACCAGGCCAAAGCCAGCAAAATCAAGACGCCAGCGAGTTTATTATTGGCATTGATCTTGGCACAACCAACTCACTTGTTGGTGTTGTCATTGATGAAAAAGTAGAAATTTTGGCAGATGAAAATGGATGCGACATCACGCCATCCGTGGTTTCATACGATGCTGCAGGAAATGTTATTTCAGTTGGAAAATCTCTTAAAGAAGGCGCAACAATTTCCTCAATCAAACGTTTGATGGGAAAAGATAAGAATTTTCGAGTCACTGCCGGATCGCGCCAAATCAGGCCTGAGGAAGTTTCTGCGGAAATTCTTAAGCACTTAAAAACAATCGCGCAAACCACCCTTCGACAAGCTCAGGGTGACGAGGTCATCATCAAAAAAGCTGTAATTACAGTTCCTGCTTACTTCGACGAAGCGGCGAAAAATGCGACGAAACTTGCGGCGAATTTGGCAGATTTGGAAGTTGTGCGCTTGGTTAATGAACCTACAGCCGCAGCGCTTGCCTATGGTTTGGAAAATTCTTCAGAAGGAATTTACTGCGTTTACGATTTAGGCGGCGGAACTTTTGATGTGTCGATTTTGAAGATGCAAAAAGGTGTGTTTAAGGTGCTTGGAGTTGCTGGCGACAATCATTTGGGTGGCGATGATTTTGATGATTTGGTGGCGCAAGAGCTTGGGGTGAGTCATGCACAGGCGAGAAAAATTAAGGAAGAGTTGAGTTGGCATGAACGTGTGGGCGCGGTTGCAAACCACGCCCAGCAAAAACCAGAAGCTGTCATGCTGAGCCTGTCGAAGCATGATTCGAGCCCGGAACCTGAAACATGCTTCGACAGGCTCAGCATGACTCCGAGTGATTTTGGAATAACGCGAAAAGAATTCGAAAATTTAATCGCAGAAAAAATCGAAAAAACCGTAACCCTCACAAAAAATCTTCTCGATGATTTAGACCTGCAAAGCCACGATGTTAAAGGCCTCATCCTAGTTGGCGGTTCCACACGAATTCCGTTGGTGCAAAAAAAACTCGCCGAAATTTTTGGTGAAGAAAAAATTCTAACCAACCTTGATCCCGACCGCGTAGTGGCAATTGGTGCGGCTTGGCAGGCTCACAATCTTTCCAGCGGCGGTAAAAAAAATCTGCTGCTTGACGTGAATCCACTTTCGCTTGGCATCGAAATGATGGGCGGAATTGTTGAAAAAATTATTCCGCGCAACTCATCAATTCCAACCGCTTATGCCAAAGAATTTACAACTTACGCGGCAAATCAAACCGGAATGAAATTTCACATTTTGCAAGGCGAACGCGAACTTGCGAAAGATTGTCGAAGTTTGGCAAATTTTGAGATCAAAGGAATTCCGCCGATGCCAGCAGGAATGGCACGTATTGGCGTTGTTTTTAAACTTGATGCTGACGGACTTTTAACGGTGAGTGCACAAGAAAAAATCACCAAAGTTTGTGCAGAAATTGAAGTAAAACCAAGTTTTTCTCTTGATGAATTTGAGGTGAAAAAAATGCTGCTCGATTCACTGAAAAATTCACAAAGCGACATGGAGAATCGCCTGCTCATTCAAGCTGCAACGGATGCCATGCAAGATGTGGCAATCATTGAAAGCGACCTAAAGAATCCGGCACTTTTTGAAGATGAAAATGAGAAAAAATTAATCGCCGAAAAATTAAAAATTCTGCAAGAAGCAATTGAAGAAAAAACCTCGCGCGACGCTATTTTAGCGGCGCAAGATGATTTGGCGAAAGCTGCCGAAAACTTAGTCCTTCGTAAAGTGAACGATGTTTTGATGGAAAAAATCGCTGGAAAAAAAATCGACGAAATTTCGCAAAAAAAATAAATTTTTTTCTGAAGCTTAGAGCCCCAAGGCTGCAACTAGGTTGGATTGTGGCCGCCGCGGCCACTATTCGAAAAAGTTGCTCACAATTTTATTATTTTTCGATTAACTCTTCTGCTGACTTTGAAGGAATTTTTGTTTCTGGTGTCGACATCTTTTAGCCACTTTAAAACTTAAAAACCCTTTCTGACTCTTGGATCAGAAAGGGTTTTGTTTTATTCGATTTATTTATTTTTTGCTCTTTCGATTCCCTCTGCAATCAGTTCTCTGGCCTTATTTGCACCTTCAAAGGATTTAACTTTCACCCATTTTCCTTTTTCCAAATCTTTGTAATGCTCGAAGAAATGTTTGATTTTTGCGATCAAGCTTTGCGGCAAATCGTCAATTGATTCGGCACTTTCGAATTGCGAATTCAGCTTAGAGCCAGGCACAGCGATGATTTTTTCATCCATGCCTTTTTCATCTTCCATGATCAAAACACCAACTGGTTTTGCCAAAATTACAGCGCCAGGAACTACTGGAAAATCCGAAACTACAAGTACATCGCACGGGTCGCCATCATCTGACAAAGTGTGCGGAACGAAGCCGTAATTGCATGGATAATACATTGGCGTTGCCACAAAACGATCAACAAAAATTGCTCCAGAATCCTTATCCATTTCATATTTCACCGGATCAGCATTCATCGGCACTTCGATAACTACATTCACTTGATTTGGTGCATTTTTGCCAATGGAAATTTTTTCGATATTCATATTTCTAGTCGTTAGTTGTTGAGATTACTTGAGTTAAAGTGCGCGTAAGGAAAATAGCGCCAACGAAAAATGTAAATGCAAATTTAGAAGTCGCTTTCACAACCAAACGCAGCCTAACTCACCTCAACAATCACCGCGCCGCCCTGCCCGCCGCCAATACAAAGGCTTGCCAAGCCGCGATTTTTTTTGCGGCGTCTTAATTCGTGAAGTAAATGGATGATAATTCGAGCGCCCGACATTCCAACCGGGTGACCAAGTGCAACGCCACCGCCATTGACGTTGAGGATATTTTCATCAATTTTTCCAAACGCATTTCTGCCGAAATTTTTCTGACAAAATTCATCATCACTAAATGCACGCACACATCCAATTACTTGTGCGGCGAAGGCTTCGTTAATTTCAATTAATTCCATGTCACTTAACTGCAGGCCAGATTTTTCAAAAACTTTTGCCGCAGCAAAAACAGGACCCAAGCCCATTCTGCTTGGATCTAAACCAGCATAAGCAAAATCACGAATATAGCCAAGCACCTGCAATCCAAGTTCATGCGCTTTTGATTCGCGCATTAAAATTGCAAAAGCAGCGCCATCGGTCACTTGCGACGAATTTCCAACCGTCACAGTTCCCGTTCCTTTTTCAAAATATGGTTTGAGCTTGGCCAAATCTTCAATCTTTTGGCCCTTACGCACGCCTTCATCTTCCTCAATCATCAGCGAATTTTTTTCGTCATTATTAAAAACTGGGATGATTTCTTCTTTGAAAATTCCTTTGGCAATTGCCGCTTCAGCTCTTTGATGCGAACGCAGCGCAAACTCGTCTTGCGCACGCCGCGTAATTTTAAAATCACGCGCAACATTTTCTGCTGTGCATCCCATAATTAATCCAGAAATTGGATCGGTAAGGCCCTGAACCAGCCCCACGACTGGCCGTAAGAAACTTGGACGAAATGACAAAATAGTCGAAACTTTTTGTCCCAAAGTTTTTGCTTTCATTAAATTTGCAAAAAGCGCCGTCATTTTTTTGCCGAAAAAAAGCGGAATGTTGCTCATCGATTCAACGCCGCCGGCTAAAATTATTTCCGCTTCATCATTTAAAATTTTTGATGCAGCCGAAGTCATCGCCTCCATTCCCGAAGCGCAATTGCGATGCACAGTAAAAGCCGGAACATTTTGTGGAATTCCCGCCTTCAAAGCAATAACACGGGCGATATTTGCCGCCTCTGCTGGTTGCGCAACATTGCCAATAATCACTTCATCAATTTGCGATTGGTCAATCTTCGAACGCAAAACAACTTCTTTTGCAATTCGCGCACCTAAATCGTGCGCGGTTAAATTTTTCAAGGCGCCGCCGGCTTTAGTCATTGGCGATCTGAAACCAGCAATTACTGCAATACGTTCTTTCATAAGTTAGAATTTCACATTTAAAAATCATGCTTTAGCACTAAAGCAAATCGCGGCGAGCCGCTCCAGCACAAGGTCTAAGAGCTATCGCAAAACAAATGATAAAAGCAAATGATAAATCAAGAACTAATCAATTTTTCCAATCACCTCGCCGATTTATCGCAAGAAATTGCTAAAAGATATTTCCGTTTACCAAATGGCGAAACGAGTAAAGAAGATGAGACCCCAGTCACTCACGCTGATCGTGAAATTGAAAAAATTATTCGCAGCGAAATTGAAAAAAAATTTCCAGATCACGGAATTATCGGTGAAGAATTTGGCGAAAAAAAAACCGCAAGTGACTTCACGTGGATTTTGGATCCAATTGACGGAACCTCGTCTTTCATAGTTGGGCGACCAATTTTTGGCACGCTGATTGCGCTTTCATTTCGCAAAAAAGTTGTGATTGGCGTAATGAATCAACCAATTGCAGGTGAGCGCTGGATTGGCATTGATGACGATTCAAAAAATTCTGGCGCATGGCTAAATGGCAAAAAAATCCAAACCAGAAAATGCAATGAACTCAACAACGCTGTGCTTTCGGCATGCTCACCATTTTTTTTCAAAGACGGCGATGAAAAAATTTTCGAGAAAATTACACGCCTAACAAAATATCAAAAAATTGGCGGCGTAATTTATGGAGGAGATTGCTATTCTTACGCTTGCCTAGCTTCCGGCTTCATTGATTTAATCATCGATCCGGGTTTAAAAGTTTATGATTACGCCGCGCTGCTGCCAATAATTCGCATGGCCGGCGGCGTTGTCACTGATTGGCAAGGCAACGATCCTCAACTGCAATCAAATGTAAAACTTGTTGCCGCGGGGGACAAAAAACTACATCAGCAAATTTTAGAGATTTTAAAATGAGGGGATTGTTTAAGGGTATTGTTGGCATAGCAAAAACCAAGCCGGTGGGCACAAACTTCGCGCCAGGATTAACCTCTCCACTTGAAATTTCCTGCAACCCACTCCTCCCTCACAGACTAACTGTTCTAGCCGTACAACAGGCAATTAAAGACAGTAAGATGTTTCAAACTCGGGTAAAAATTGCCGGTCCAGCTAATGTGGGAGACGCTCTAGAAACAGCTTACGCAATTGCAGATAGTCTTAACGAAGAACAAAAAGCAAAAGTCTGTTTTATTTTCAATGAAGAAAAACTTGATTTAAGCCTTGCTCCATCTGGCTCAATTACCTCTCTTCCTGAATTTGCTGTTGATGAAAATAGTTTAAATGGCGAACTTGGTCGTCAGGTTTTTTATCTTCGAAGAGGCGTGTCAGCAGAAGAGATTAATCGTCACGAAAGAGGTCTGGCGGCCGGATTTCAGGCGCTAGATGCTTGTCGCTCAATCACCAAAGATCTTGCAGCAAAATTTGCTGCAAAAACTTTACGCGACGCCGAGAGATCAGAAATCGCCTGCGCTGCCGCGGCAATGACCAAGATGGAAAATGGAAAATTGTCGGTAAAATTTGATGAAGAAGTTTTGCACATTCGCGTCGTTGCAGGAGTTCCATACGATGTCAGCGCAGTTGCCACAGAGACGCGCAAAAAAATTGCCGCAGAGAAATTGCAAAGAGCGTTAAAAATAGATGCAGAGGAAATTTTGCGCTAATGTCTGAAATGGCGCGTCTCGATGAAATAAAGCGCGATGTTTTTTTCATTTGCCTTCGCAATCACTTCTTCATCACGCACCGAGCCGCCTGGTGCGATGATGGCTTTTATACCATAAGTTGCAGCGATTTCGATGTTGTCAGCAAAAGGAAAAAATGCGTCGGAAGCCAAGAAAGCTCCGCGTGCACGATCAACTTTTTTCTCGCCGTCAAAAAATTCTGAGGCTTTTTTACAGGCAATTTCACAAGCATCAACGCGGCTGGTTTGACCACCTCCCAAACCTACAGCCTGAAAGTTCTGCACCACTACAATTGCATTTGATTTAAGATGTTTGCACACGGACATTGCAAAAAGTAGCTGCTCAATTTCGTCTTCACTTGCAGACATGTTTGAAACTAATTTTAGATCACTTTTGCCAATAATTTTTTGATCTAAATCCTGCACCAAAAATCCGCCAGAGATTGATTTTACCTGGCTTTGCGCACTTTGTTTGAAATCGGCAATAAGCACACGCAGATTTTTTTTCGCCGCTAAAATTTCCGCCGCTTTTTCATCAATTTCTTTAGCAATAATTACTTCGTAGAACATCTTGGAAAGCTCGTGCGCCAAGGCTTCATCGATTTTTCCATTGAGTGCAACAATTCCACCGAAAGCCGATTTTGAATCGCAAGCAAGGGCATTTTTATAGGCAGAAAGCAAATTTTTATCCACCGCCGCGCCACAAGGATTGGCGTGTTTGATAATTGCACAAGCTGGCTTCGAAAATTCCAAAACTAGATTGTAAGCAGCATCAGCATCGTTGAGATTGTTGTAGCTGAGCTCTTTTCCTTGCAGTTGTTTTGCCGCAACAATTCCGGAATTTGTTGTTGAATAAAGCGCTGCTTTTTGATGCGAATTTTCGCCATAGCGGAGTTCGTGTTTTAACTTTCCTGACAAGGCAAATGTCATGCTGAGCCTGTCGAAGCATGCTTCAGAACTCGAGCCATGGCCATCCTTCGACAGGCTCAGGATGACCTCATTAAACCACTGCGAAATCGCCAAATCATATTCGGCGATTTTTTGAAAGGCCTGCGCAGCCGCTTTTTTCCTGAATTCAAACGAAGTTGCGCCGGAATTATTTTTAAGCTCAGCAAGCAAATTTTCATATTGGCTTGGCGAAGTAATCACCGTTTTAAACGCAAAATTTTTCGAAGCCGAACGAACCATCGCCGGCCCGCCAATATCAATTTGTTCAATGATTTCTTCTTCATTCGAAGTGCGTGCAACCGTTTCAACAAATGGGTAAAGATTCACCACCAGCAAATCAATTGACTCAATTCCATGCTGCGCGGCGGCTGCAACGTGCGACTCGTCATCAAGCACACCAAGCAAGGCGCCGTGAACTTTTGGATGCAGTGTTTTCAGGCGCCCATCCATCATTTCTGGGAATTGCGTGAAAGTTGAAATTTCTTTTGCCGGAATTTTTTCGTCACACAAAAGCTTAAAAGTTCCACCGGTTGAAATTATTTCAACACCCTGAGAAGCCAGATATTTAGCTAGTTCAACGACTTTTGATTTATCGGAAACGGAGATGAGACAGCGAGAAATTTTTTGTAAATTAGGCATTTTTTAACTGAGATTATTTTTTACTTACTTACCCTCTCTGCCGCTTGCCTTCGCAAGGGTTGGGGTTGGAGGGGCGGCTACTCCAGTTGGCGAAACTGAAGGAGCAACACCAGAACCACCACCTGCTACACCTTCTGAGGTGACCACTGGCGTTGGCGGTAAGGCTGGAGGGGCATAAGGCCGGCGATCAACTGCAGCAATACGATCTTGCAATTTTTTAACATCGACGAAAAAGTAAGATTTTTCTGCTGTATCAGATTCTCTGCAATGGGTCAGGATTCCATCCTCCATCATCATCAAACGTGCTAACTCAGTTTCAAATTCACGTCCTGTTCTAGGTAACAAAGCCTCTCTATATCCAACAGCGCGTGCCAAAACAGAAGTCGATCCAGAATTTGCTTTGGTAAATTTGCAGAAAAAATTCGATTCACTACTCAATTTATCATATTCCTGCTCAACCACACAGTGATTTGGCAAAAGGTGAAAACCATTTTCTCTTAAAAAAATTACCACCTCGCTTTGCACATTATTCGCTACTTGCCTGGAATAAAACTTTTCTGCTTCCGCTTTCATTTCTGCTATTTTCGCAATAATTTCCGCGGAAGCTGTTCCACAAAATACATCCGCACCTTGTATTTCCTTTGCGATTTGCAAAACATCTCTCGCACTAAGATTATCGCGGCTTAACTCAACCAATGAACCAATGAATTTTGATGAGGCATTATTTGCACGCAAATAAAAGGCTTCTTCAGATGACCGTAATTTTGATGCATGCACAACATATAACAAATCATCAACATCCAGGGGATCTGCTTTTATCTGTTTTCGGTAAGCAGTATTGAGTTCAAGGCCAGCCAAAAAATCATCAAATTCTTTAATAAGCCCTTCTGAATCAGAAGAGTGGATCCTTTTGCTTTCGCGTAAAAACCAATAATTCACCAGCCCTTTAGCAGCACAGGCTATCGAGAAACCTATATCACCATCCAGCCCCGTTCTCATTCCCTGATATAAAGTTTTCAAATCATCTTCATTCAATTCGTCAACGCCTTTGTTATCAATATGCTCAACCGCTTTATAAATAGCTTCGGTTGCTGGATCATAAATTGGGCTAGACATATTTTTTACTAATTGACGTTAAAATTTTTTGGAAACCTTCCTCAATTGAAAGCTTGCCGTTATCGATTACAGCAGCGTTGGCAGCGATTTTTAGCGGTGAATCTTTTCGATTTAAATCATTTTCATCACGTCTTTTTAATTGAGCGAGAATTTCATCAAAAGAGCCGCCAAGCTGCGCAAATCTTCTTTTAGCGCGGATTTCAACATCCGCTGTTACAAAAAATTTGTGA